>JAEZSU010000051.1 GCA_023421635.1 Actinomycetes bacterium
CGTTCCGCTGGGCGGGCCCGCGCGTGATGCCCGTCGCCGAGCGCGCGCTGAGTCGCCTGACCGGCCGCCGGGTGCAGCTCAGCGGGCTGCTGGTGCCGTCGCTGGTGCTCGTCACACGGGGTGCGAAGACCGGTGCAGCACGCGAGAGCTACCTCATGTACACCCCGGACGGGCATGGCCGCGCGATCGTCGCAGGCACGAGCTTCGCGCAGGAGCACCACCCCGGCTGGACGTACAACCTGCTCGCGACGCCGGATGCCCGCATCCTCGTCCGCGGCAAGGAGTACGACGTCCACGCGACGCTCATCCCGGACGCCGACCGCGACGCCGCGTGGGCGCGGATCGAGCGGCAGTGGCCCGGCTACCGGGCGTACGAGCGCGACTCCGGGCGCACCGTCCGGCTGTTCCTGCTGCAGCCGACGCGCCGCATCCGCTGAGCCTCGCCGTCGCCGCGCGTCCGCCGGATGCGTCCTCGTCCGAGCCGGTCAGGCGTTAACGGCACCGAAACACTTCCGCCAGTGTTGGTGAAATCTACATCCCATAACGTCGGTCCTGTTGCGAGGCCGAGCCCCACAGGTTCGCACACTCATCTACCCGAGTGCACCACCGGCATCTGGAGACACAGCACATGTCCTTCTTCACCTCGCGTCGCTCCCGCGTCGCCACCTCCGTCGCAGCCCTCGCGCTTTCGGCGCTCGCCCTGTCCGCGTGCTCCGGCACCTCGGAGGCGTCCTCCTCCGCATCCGCCGGGGGCGACAGCGCCGGCGACGACATCACGCTCCAGCTGAGCTGGATCAAGAACGAGGAGTTCTGCGGCGAGTACTTCGCCGAGACCCAGGGCTTCTACGAGGAAGCCGGCCTCGGCAAGGTCACCCTCGTGCCCGGCCCCTCCACCAGCACCACCGAGCTGATCTCCGGCACCGCGGACTTCGGCCTGAGCGACGCGGTCGCCGCCGGCACCGTCATCGCCAACGAGGGCGCGCCGCTGAAGATCATCGGCACCACCTTCCAGAAGAACCCCTTCACGATCCTGTCCCTCAAGGACGGCGGCAACATCGAGACCGTCGAGGACCTCAAGGGCAAGAAGATCGGCGTGCAGGACTCCAACACCTCGCTGGTGCTGGCCTTCCTCGCCGCCAACGGCCTGACCACCGACGACGTCACCATCGTCCCGGTCCAGTACGACCCGGCGCCCCTCACCAACGGCGAGGTCGACGGCTTCACCTCGTACCTCACCAACGAGTCGATCATCGTCGCGAATGAGGGCTACGACACCGTCAACCTGCCGCTCGCCGACAACGGCCTGCCCTTCCCGGCGGAGACCTTCATCGCGACCGACGAGATGATCGAGAACAACCCCGAACTGGTCAAGTCGTTCCTCAAGGCCGAGATCATGGGCTGGTCCGCCGCGATCAACGACCCGGAGGAGTGCGCCCGCCTCGCCTACGAGGACTTCGGTGCCGACCTCGACCTGAACCCGAAGAACTCGACCGAGGGCGCGATCGCACAGCTCGAGCAGCTCGTCGTCTCCGAGGAGACCGTCGAGAACGGCATCTTCACGATCTCCGACAAGCTCAAGGAGGACACGATCAAGAGCCTCGCCGGCGCCGGGATCAACGTGACCGCCGAGCAGCTGTTCGACACCTCGCTCCTCGAAGAGGTCTACGCCGAGAACCCCGACCTGGTCGCCTACACCAAGTAATCGACCCTCGAAGAAATCCGACACGGAGCACCATCGTGACGAACACCGTCGTCGAGACCGGTGCCCAGGGGACCACCCTGGGCACCGGCCTTCAGATCACCGGCCTGAACAAGGTCTTCACCACCGGCCGCAAGAGCGTCGTCGCACTGCAGGACGCGAACCTCCACACCGAGCAGGGCACGTTCCTCTCGCTGCTGGGCCCGTCCGGATGCGGCAAGTCCACGATCCTGCGGATCCTCGCCGGTCTCGACCAGCCCACCAGCGGCACCACCCGCGTGGACGGCAAGAGCCCGCGGGAGATGCGCAAGGAGAACAAGCTCGGCATCGCCTTCCAGGACTCGGCCCTGCTGCCGTGGCGGAGCGTGTACAGCAACATCAAGCTGCCGTTCGAGATCGCGGGCAAGCCGGTGGACAAGGCGTACGTCGACGAGATGATCGCCCTGGTGGGGCTCCGTGGCTTCGAGAAGGCCAAGCCCGCCCAGCTCTCGGGCGGGATGCGCCAGCGCGTGTCGATCGCGCGCTCGCTGATCATGCGCCCCGAGGTGCTGCTGTTCGACGAGCCGTTCGGCGCACTCGACGACATGACGCGGCAGAAGCTCAACCTCGAGCTGCTGCGCATCTGGAGCGAGAAGCCCGCGACGACGCTGCTCGTCACGCACGGCATCTCCGAGGCCATCTTCCTCTCCGACAAGGTCGCGGTCATGAGCCCGCGTCCGGGGCGGATCAAGGAGGTCATGGACATCGACCTGCCGCGTCCGCGGACGCCCGAGATGATGCGGACGCCCGAGTTCCACGCCTACGTGGACCAGGCATCCGAGCTGCTCTTCGGCGCGGGGGGCGCCGCCGCCGATGACCACTGAGACCGCCGCCAAGGGCCGCGCCGTGCAGTGGGAGGACGTCCGTCTTCCCGGCTGGGTCACCGGGACGATCGGCGGGATCGGGCTCATCGCGCTGTGGTGGATCGTCTCCGCGGTCTTCCTCAACCCGTCCGGCAAGCCGATCATCCCCAGCCCGCCCGAGGTCATCCTCAGCTACGTCGACAGCGGCTGGGCGTACTACTGGCGCAACTTCTCCGTCACCCTCACCGAGGCCGGCATCGGCTATCTCTGGGGCAACGGACTGGCGCTGCTCCTGGCGTTCGTCGTCCTGCTCGTGCCGCGCCTGGAAGGCATGGCGATGCAGGTGGCCATCCTCACCTACTGCGTCCCGATCGTCGCGATCGGCATGCTCGCGGTCGTCCTGTTCGGTGCGCCCCCCGTGGGCGCCCCCAGCGGCACCGCGGTCTTCCTCGCCGCCCTTTCCTGCTTCTTCACCACGGTGGTCGGGGCGCTGCTCGGCCTGAAATCCGCCGACAAGGCGAGCCTCGACGTCATCACCGTGTACGGCGGTTCCAAGCTCACCCAGCTGACCAAGGTGCGGCTCATCGCCGCCCTCCCAGCCATCCTCAACCCGCTGCAGATCGCCGTGCCCGCCGCCTTCCTCGGCGCGGTCCTCGGGGAGTTCTTCGGCAAGATCGAAGCCGGCGTGGGCCTGGCCATGATCCTCGCCCAGCAGGCATCCAACGCCCCGGTGGTCTGGGCCCTCGCCCTCGCCAGCGGCGCCGTCGCCCTCGCCGGGTTCGGCGTGGTCGGACTCATCGCGCGCGCCATCGCGCCGTGGTCGAAGGGAGCGAACTCGTGACCACCACCGTGCAGGCACCCGCCCCCGCACCCGCCCCGGCACGACTTCCGGCGCCGGCGCCCGAGCTCGCCGGGCGCATCCGCAAGCAGGCCGCGACCGGCGCCCTCCGTGCGCTCCTCTGGGGCCTCCTGACCTTCGTCGGCACGATCGCCGCGGTGCTCGTGCTGTGGGTCGGGCTCCTCGCGGTGCTGAACGTGTCGCCCATGATCGCCAAGGGCCCGCTCGACGTCTGGAACTACCTGTTCACGGTGCCCAACGCCGCGGTCAACCGCGAGACGATGTTCGGGCTGCTCGCGGTCAGCCTCGCCGACGCCGCCATCGGGTTCATCGCCGGCCTCGTGGTCGCGCTCATCGTCGCGTCGCTGTTCCAGCTCTCCAAGGGCATCGAGAACGCGCTCATGCCGGTCGCGATGCTGCTGCGCTCCGTACCGCTGGTCGCGATGGCGCCCGTCATCATCATGATCTTCGGCCGCGAGGTGGCCACGGTGGCCGTCATCGGCGGGATCGTGGTGCTCTTCCCCGCCCTCGTGAACATCTCCTTCGGGCTGAAGTCCGCCTCGCCGCAGATGAACGACCTCGTCGAGGTCTACGGCGGCGGCCCGTGGACGAAACTGCGCAAGGTCGCCATGCCGAGCTCGCTCCCGGCGTTCTTCGCCGCGGTGCGCATCTCGGTGCCCGGCGCCATCACCGGCGCCCTGCTCGCCGAGTGGCTGGCCGTCGGCGGCGGCATCGGCGGCTCGATCGCCGGGTACATCCCGCAGGCGCAGTTCAGCGCCCTCTGGACTGCGGTCGTGCTCGTCACCGTCGTGTCGCTCCTGCTCTACAACGTCATCCAGATCGTCGAGGACGTCGTCCTCGCCCGTATGGGGATGCGGGGCCAGAAGGGCATCTGAGCCCCGGCCCGCCGCATCCCCCGCCCCACCCGAGAAAGAACCGCAATGACCGCTGACACCGGGCTGCTCCCGTTCGCCTACGGCCTGCCCAAGGCCGAACTCCACCTCCACCTCGAAGGGACCCTCGAGCCCGAACTGAAGTTCGAGCTAGCCGCACGCAACGGCATCGAGCTGGTGGAGAAGACCGTGGCCGAGGTGCGCGCCACGTACGACTTCACCGACCTCACGAGCTTCCTGCAGGTGTACTACCCCGCCATGCGCGTGCTCCAGACGGCCGACGACTTCCACGACCTCGCGTGGGCGTACCTGGAGAAGGCCGCCTCGCAGGGCGTCGTGCACGCCGAGATGTTCTTCGACCCCCAGGCGCACACGAGCCGCGGCGTGCCGTTCGAGCACGTCATCGGCGGCTACCGCCGCGCCGTGGTGCGCGCGGAGCGGGAGCTCGGCGTCTCGGCCGAGCTCATCATGTGCTTCCTGCGCGATTTCACCGCCGAGCACGCGATGTCCACCCTCATGGAGGCGCTGCCGTACAAGCAGTGGATCGTCGGCGTCGGGCTCGACTCCGACGAGCGCGGCAACCCGCCCTCCAAGTTCGCCGAGGTGTTCGCGCGTGCGCGTGCCGAGGGGTTCCTCCTCACGATGCACTGCGACATCGACCAGCCCGGGTCCATCGGCCACATCGGCGAGGTGCTCAACGACATCCAGGTCGACCGCATCGACCACGGCACGAACATCGTCGAGGACCCGGCGCTGGTCGCCCTGGCGGCCGAGCGCGGCCTCGGGTTCACCTGCTGCCCGGTGTCGAACTCGTTCGTCACCGAGCAGATGAAGTCCGACGAGATCGTCTCGCTCATGCGCCAGGGCGTGAAGGTCACGGTCAACTCCGACGACCCCGCCTACTTCGGCGGCTACGTCGGCGACAACTACGTCGCCCTCGCCGAGCAGGCGGGGCTCTCGCGCGCGGAGCTCGTGCGGCTCGCGGTGAACTCCTTCGAGGCGTCCTGGCTCACCCCCGCACGCCGCGCCGCCTATGTGGCGCAGGTGAACGAGTACGCTGCGGCCCATGGAGTCGACCCGGTCGAGTGACCCGTCCGTGAACAGCGTCATCTCCTCGGCGAG
>JAEZSU010000062.1 GCA_023421635.1 Actinomycetes bacterium
ATGCATGTGCGCGCGCTCTTCCGTCACCCCGTGAAGGGGTTCACCCCCGAGCCGCTCGACGCCCTCACCGTGCAGGACGACGGCCGCGTGCAGGGCGACCGGGTGCTCGCCTTCCGGTTCGACGCGGCGAGCGCGCCCGAACCGCGCCCCGACGGTGCGTACTGGCCGAAGAGCCGCGGCTTGGCGCTCATGGACGTCCCCTCCCTCGCCCGGCTGCGGCTCCGCTTCGACGCGGACACCGGGCGCCTGCGGATCGAGGTCGACGACGCGATCCTCGTCGAGGACGGCCTGACCCCGGCGGGTCGCCGACGCATCGAGGATGCGGTGACCGCCTGGGTGCTCGACGGCCCGGACGCGCGCCATCTCGCCGCCGAGGGCGCGCTCCCGCTGCGGCTGGTCGGCGACGGCCGCACCTCCCGGTTCCAGGACCGCCCCCGCGGGTACGTGGCGCTCCACGGCGACGGCTCTGTCGAGGCGCTGGATGCGGCATCCTCCGCCCCGATCGACGACCGGCGGTTCCGGTCGAACATCGTGGTCGCCGGGGTCCCGCCGTGGGCCGAGCTCGGCTGGAACGGCAGGGTGCAGGTCGGCGAGGTCGCCTTCCGGGTGCAGCAGCGCATCGGCCGCTGCGCCGCGATCATGGCGAACCCGGACACGGGTGTGCGCGACGCCCGGCTCCTCCGGCTGCTGACCACCGGGTTCGCCCAGGCCGAACCGACGCTCGGCATCCTCATGCTCCCCGAGGACGGCGGCGGGGTCATCCGCGTGGGCGACCCGGTGACCGCGACGACGGTGGACGGTGCCGACCTCCCCGTAGACTGAGCGCAGGGGCCTTTAGCTCAGTTGGTAGAGCGCCACGTTTACACCGTGGATGTCGTCGGTTCGAGCCCGGCAGGGCCCACCACCCACCTCCCGGCGATCAGGCGCCCGCGCCGCCGTCGACGGGCACGATCGCACCGGTGACCATGGAGGCGCGGTCGCTGAGGAGCCACGCCGCAGCCTCGGCGACCTCCACGGGCTCGGCCATCCGCCCGAGCGGGACGCCCGCCGTGATCTGCTCGATGACGCCGGGCGTTGCCTGCTCCCAGGCGGCCATCATGTCGGTCGCCGTGCCGCCGGGAGTGATCCCGTTCACCCGGATGCCCTGCGGGCCCCAGGTGACGGCTGCGGTCTCGGTGATGCTGTTGAGCGCACGCTTCATCGCGCCGTAGGCGGGAAGAGCCGGGTTCGCCCGGCGGCTGCCGATGCTCGAGGTGTTCACGATCGCGCCGCCGCCGCTGCCCCGCATGAGCGCAGCCTGCGCGGTCATCGCGATCCAGTGGGCGCGGAAGTTCACCGCGAACTGCTCGTCGATCGTGTCGATGCCCGTCGCGTCGAGCGGGCCCGGATGCTGGACGACGGCGCCGTTGTTGAAGGCGCCGTCGAGCCTGCCGTGCAGCTGCGCGGTCGCGTCGACCGCCGACCGGATGTCGTCCGGGCGCGCAAGGTCCATGGTGACGGCGTCCGCGACACCGCCGTCGGCGCGGATGCCGGCGACGATGCGCTCGAGCCGGTCGGTGTCGCGCGCCGCGAGCACCACGGCCGCCCCCTCCCGTGCGAAGAGGCGGGCCGCGGCCTCGCCGATGCCGCGGCTCGCGCCGCTGATGAACACGACCTTCCCCGCGAGGAGGCCGATGGGTGCGTGGTCGATGTGATTCGTCATGACTCCAGCCTTTGCGTGGTGCCGCTGCGGAGGCAGGCACTGCCGGTACTACCCTTCCCGGCCGCCAGCGCCGAGACTTGAGGCATGGACACACAGGAGCTCGGCGCCTTCCTCCGCACCCGCCGTGAGCGCGTGGCCCCCGAGACGGTGGGGCTCCCCGCGGGGCCCCGGCGACGCACGCCCGGGCTCCGCCGTGAGGAGGTCGCGGTCCTCGCCCACATCTCCACCGAGTACTACGTGCGTCTCGAACAGGGCAGGGCGCCGCGGCCCTCCGGCGAGGTGCTCGCGGGGATCGCCGGTGCGCTGCAGCTCAGCCAGGAGGAGCACACGCATCTGCACCGGCTCGCGGGCGTCATGCCGCGCCCGGAGGCCAGGCACCGCCGCGACGTGCGCCCCAGCATCCTCGCCCTGCTCGAACGCCTCCCGCAGACCGCGGCGATCGTGACCTCGGCCGGATTCGAGGTGCTCGCCTGGAACCCTCTCGCGGCCGCCCTGATGGAGGACTTCTCGCGCCTCGACCCGCACGACCGCAACCTCGCCCGGAAGGCGTTCCTCACCCCGGGCGCCGCAGGCCCGGTGTACGGCGTCTCGGATGGGGCCGGCTTTCAGCGGTACGTCGCCCACCGCCTCCGCGCCGCCCTCGCACGCTACCCGGGGGATCCGGACCTCGACGGACTGGTGCGCGAGCTCCGTGAGGGCAGTGCGCTGTTCGAGGACCTGTGGCAACGGCACGACATCCAGACCGTGCCGACGTTACGGAAGACGTTCCGGCATCCGCTGGTCGGTCCGGTCACCGTCGACTGCGACACCCTCTCTCTCGACGAACGAGACCAGAACCTCGTGATGTACACCGCCCCGGAAGGCTCCCGCGACGCCGAGACGCTCGCCCTGCTGGGCGTCCTCGGCACGCAGGCTGTCGCCGCCCCCTGACCGCTCTGACGCCCGCGCGTACACTGACGCCGTGTCCGGCCGCGCGCTCCACCGCAGTGCAGCGCTCCTGTGCGCACTGCTCGCCGCCGGAGCGGTGACCGGATGCGGTGCCCCTGCCGACGCGTTGCCGGCCGGGGTGGAGGCGGCACTGCTGCAGCAGCGCTCGGACGTCGCCGCGCACCAGGCGCAGGTGCGCATCCGGAACGGCTCGGAGGGCGACCTCGTGGTCGGCGACGTCACGGTGCGCGATCCACGGTTCCGGACGCCGGCGGTCCGGGTCGTCGAGCGCACGACCACGCTCGCCCCCGGCGCCTCGGTCGACGTGCGTATCCAGCTCGGGCAGGTGGACTGCGACCGCGCGGATGCGGGCGAGGCGACGCTGACGCTCTCGTACACCGTGGACGGCGCGCCCCGCGCGGCGACCGCACCGATCGCCGAGCAGATCCCATTCCTCGAAGCGCTCCACGCTGCGGAGTGCCTGCGCGCCCGCGTCGAGGAGGCAGCGGCCGTCGATCTCGGCCATTTCACGCCGTCGGAGCCCGGCTCGCCCGCCACGCTCGAGCTGGTCGTCGGCCCGGCGCACGAGGGCGCGACGGCGAGGGTGGAACTCACCGGGATCCGCGAGACGAACCTGCACACCTTCACGGGCGGGTCACCGCATCCGCTGGCGCTCCGCCCCGGCGCCGACCGGCGGGTCGTCGATCTCCCGCTCCTCCCCTCCCGCTGCGACCCCCACGCGGTGCAGGAGGACAAGCGCGGCACGGTCTTCCGCGTCGAGGTCTCGGTCGACGGCGAGGAGGGCGCGTTCGACCTCGCGGCGTCCCCGGAGCTGCGTGCGCGGATCCTCACCTGGGTCGCCGACTGGTGCGGGTACGGCCAGTCGGGATCGTGACGTTGTGCATGCATCCGGGTGCCGCGGCAGTCGCTAGGCTGGAGGACGGTGCATTGTGCGTGGCAAACAATGCCTGCACCGATTCGATGGCTGTGTGCTGGCATGACCTGCCAGATGACGAAAGGGCACATGTGACTGTCCACGATCAGGATCCGTACTCGCAGGGGCCCCTCGACAGCGACCCGGACGAGACGTCCGAGTGGCGGGAGTCGCTTCAGCAGCTGGTGGATGCGAAGGGTCACGGCCGTGGCCGCGAGATCATGCTCAGCCTGCTCAAGACCTCGCGCGAGCTGCACCTGGGCGTCCCCATGGTGCCGACGACCGACTACATCAACACGATCGCCTCCGAGAACGAGCCGGACTTCCCCGGTGACGAGGAGATCGAGCGCCGCTACCGCGCCTGGATCCGCTGGAACGCGGCGATCACCGTGCACCGCGCGCAGCGGCCCGGCATCGGGGTCGGCGGCCACATCTCGACCTACGCGTCCTCGGCCGCCCTGTACGAGGTCGGCTTCAACCACTTCTTCCGTGCGGCGGACCACCCCTCCGGCGGCGACCAGGTCTTCTTCCAGGGGCACGCCTCCCCCGGCATGTACGCCCGGTCGTTCCTCGAAGGCCGCCTCACCGAGGCGCAGCTCGACGGGTTCCGCCAGGAGAAGTCCGCTGCCCCGAACGGCATCCCGTCCTACCCGCACCCGCGGCTCATGCCCGACTACTGGCAGTTCCCCACGGTGTCGATGGGCCTCGGCCCGATCAACGCCATCTACCAGGCGATGGCCAACAAGTACCTCACGAACCGCGGCATCAAGGATGCGTCGGACTCGCACGTGTGGGCATTCCTCGGCGACGGCGAGATGGACGAGGTCGAGAGCCGCGGTCAGCTGCAGGTCGCGGCGAACGAGGGCCTGGACAACCTGACCTTCGTCGTCAACTGCAACCTGCAGCGACTCGACGGCCCGGTGCGCGGCAACGGGAAGATCATCCAGGAGCTGGAGAGCTTCTTCCGCGGTGCCGGCTGGAACGTCATCAAGGTGATCTGGGGCCGTGAGTGGGACGACCTGCTCGCCCGCGACACCGACGGCGCACTGCTGAACCTCATGAACGTCACCCCCGACGGCGACTTCCAGACCTACAAGGCCGAGAGCGGCGCATACGTGCGCGAGCACTTCTTCGGTCGCGACGAGCGTGCCGCCGCCCTGGTGAAGGACTACTCGGACGAGCAGATCTGGAACCTCAAGCGGGGTGGCCACGACTACCGCAAGGTGTACGCCGCATTCAAGGCCGCGGTCGAGCACAAGGGCCAGCCGACGGTGATCCTCGCGCACACCATCAAGGGGTACGGCCTGGGTCCGCACTTCGAGGGCCGCAACGCGACCCACCAGATGAAGAAGATGACCCTCGAGGACCTCAAGCAGTTCCGTGACGCGATGCACATCCCGATCACGGACGCGCAGCTCGAGGAGAACCCGTACCTGCCGCCGTACTACAACCCCGGCCCGCAGGACGAGACCATCCAGTACCTGATGGAGCGCCGCCGCGAGCTGGGCGGGTTCCTGCCCGAGCGCCGGTCGCACCACGTCGGGCTGGAGCTCCCGGACGACAAGGCGTACGCACTGCCGAAGAAGGGCTCCGGCACGCAGGAGGTCGCCACCACCATGGCGTTCGTCCGCCTGCTGAAGGACCTGCTGCGCTCGAAGGACTTCGGCCACCGCATCGTGCCGGTCATCCCCGACGAGGCGCGCACGTTCGGCATGGACGCGTACTTCCCGACCGCGAAGATCTACAACCCGAACGGGCAGAACTACACCTCGGTCGACCGCGAGCTGCTGCTGGCGTACAAGGAGAGCCCGCAGGGGCAGCTCGTGCACGTCGGCATCAACGAGGCGGGTGCGGTGGCCGCGTTCACCGCGCTCGGTACGTCCTACGCGACGCACGGCGAGCCGCTCATCCCGGTCTACATCTTCTACTCGATGTTCGGGTTCCAGCGCACCGGCGACGCCCAGTGGGCGGCCGGCGACCAGATGGCCCGCGGCTTCGTCATCGGCGCGACCGCCGGACGCACCACGCTGACGGGTGAGGGCCTGCAGCACGCGGACGGCCACTCGCAGCTCCTGGCGTCGACGAACCCGGCGACGGTGTCCTACGACCCGGCCTACGGGTACGAGATCGCGCACATCGTCCGCGCCGGCATCGAGCGGATGTACGGCGGGAACCACCCCGACCCGAACGTCATGTACTACCTCACCGTGTACAACGAGCCGATCGTGCAGCCTGCCGAGCCGGAGGGTGTGGACGTCGACGGCATCCTCCGCGGCATCCACCGCATCTCCGAGGGCAGCGGCGACGGTCCCCGCACGCAGCTGCTCGCGTCGGGTGTCGGCGTGCCGTGGGCGCTCGAGGCGCAGCAGCTGCTGCGCGACGACTGGGGAGTCAGCGCCGACGTGTGGTCGGTCACCTCGTGGTCGGAGCTGCGCCGCGACGGCCTCGCCGCGGACGAGCACAACTTCCTCCACCCGGACGAGGAGCCGCGCACGGCCTACGTCACCGACAAGCTGAAGGATGCCGAGGGCCCGGTCGTGGCCGTCAGCGACTTCATGCACGCGGTGCAGGACCAGATCCGGCCGTGGGTGCCCGGCACGTTCCTCACCCTCGGCGCCGACGGGTTCGGCTTCTCCGACACGCGTGCCGCGGCACGCCGGTTCTTCAAGATCGACGGCCCCTCGATCGTGGTGCGAGCCCTCCAGGGCCTCGCCGCGGAGGGCAAGGTCGACCGCTCGCTGGCCGCACAGGCCATCGAGAAGTACCGGCTGTACGACGTGAACGCCGGCACCTCCGGCAACGCGGGCGGAGAGAGCTGACCAGGTGACGACGACGGTGACGCCTGCGGAGAAGGCGGAGACACTCGCCTGGCTCAGGCGGATCTCCGGCGATCTCGCCACGGCGACGATGAAGCGTCTCGAGGACACGCTGCCCTGGTATGCGGGAATGCCGCCAGGGCGGCGGTCCTCGGTGGGCCTCGTCGCGCAGGCGGGCATCACGTCGTTCATCCAGTGGTACGAGGACCCGACGTCCACCCCGTGGATCGCGGCGGACATCTTCGCGGCGGCACCGCGGGAACTGCTGCGGAGCGTCAGCCTGCAGCAGACCCTGCAGCTGATCCGCGTCACCGTCGAGGTGACCGAGGAACGGGTCGCCGGTCGCGGCGAGGACCTGCGCGAGGCGATCCTGCTCTACTCGCGCGAGGTCGCGTTCGCCTCAGCGGACGTCTACGCGCGGGCTGCCGAGGCGCGCGGCCTGTGGGATGCCCGGCTCGAGGCCCTCGTGGTGGACTCGATCCTCACCGGTGAGGCCGATGAGGAGCTCCCCAGCCGCATCGCCGCGCTCGGCTGGCACGGCCACGGGGAGGTCGCGGTGCTCGTGGGCACCACCCCGCCCCAGTTCGACGTCGACCAGCTGCGCCGGATGGCACGGAAGCTCGGCGTCGACGTGCTCGTGGGGGTCCAGGGCTCCCGGCTGGTCCTCGTGATCGGCCGCACCGAGCAGGGCAAGGGGGTCGAGGAGAACAGCGAGCTGCCGTTCCCCGAGATCGCGCGCCGCCTCGAGCCCGGCTTCGGGACCGGGCACCTCGTGCTCGGGCCGACGGTGCCGGCGCTCGTGGATGCCGGACAGAGCGCCCGTGCGTCGCTCGCCGGGTTCGCGGTCGCGCGCGCCTGGCGCAACGCGCCGCGCCCGGTCGAGGCGG
>JAEZSU010000077.1 GCA_023421635.1 Actinomycetes bacterium
GTCGTCATTGGGCTACCGGGTCGCACGGAGGATGCCGGTTCGCGGCCCGGGCGCGGGCGGACGGATGCCGAGGGCAGCGAGATGGTGCTCGAGCGTCCGGGTCGTCCGGATGACGTCGGACCCGTACCGGACGAGGCGCGTGTCGGTCATGGCACGGATCCATTCCTCGCGGCGCTTCTCGCGCAGCAGCACGCTTTCGAGGCTGCGGCCGCCGCGCAGCCGGTCATCGGTGTACTTGCCGGCGCCGTCGAACTCGATCCACACCGGGACGTCGTCCACGGATGCGTCGACACGGTAGTCCCGTCCGAGCGGTCCGGGCACCGGCACCTGAAGCCGGATGCGCCGGAACCCGGCCCGCAGCAGTTGCAGGCGGTTGAGGCTCTCCCCCGGCGACTCCGCGCGGCCGTCGGCGAGCTCGAGCACCTGCCGGCCCTGCCGGACGCCACGCGCCGCCGCGACCCGCTCCATCCGGCTCCGCACCGCGTCCAGGAATGCCGCGTGCGCGACCTCGTCGTAGCCGCCAGCATCCGGATGCCACGCGGCGCGGCCGAACGCGGCATCGGCGACCGCGACCGCCGGCTCCGGCCGGAGCGCGCGGCACAGATCGGCGACCGTCCGTGCGACCCCGGTACAGCGGATGCCGGCGACCTCCGTGATGTCGGCATCGGGCACGTCCACCTCGTGCCGGGCCATGCCCGGGTCCCGCCGGACATGGCCGCCCGCCGTGGCACCGCTCAGATGTACCCGATCCGGCGCGGCGAGCAGCGGCAGCCCGTGCAGCACCGCGGCCGCCGTGTGCGAGAACACCGCATCCCCGCCGCGCATGAGGTCGCTCGCGGCCACCACCTCGAGAAGATGGCGCTCCTCCGGCCATGCCTGCGCCCACGCGGCCGATTCGACGTAGCGCCCGGCGTGGACCCTCCGGAGCGCCCCGCCGTCGAGCGCAGCCCGGATGCGGCGGCTCCCCCAGCCCCGCCCGTCGAGCTCGTCGCGGGTCAGCAAGAGGTCGCGGGCGCCGGGAACGGTGAGCATCCCCGCATCCTCCGCTCGCCGCACCCGTGCCCGGCCGCACCCCACGCATGCCGTGGAACGCGCGCGCACCGCGCCGCCCTGGGGAGGAGACTCGCCGCAACAGCGAACCGGCATGGTTCGCGCGAGCCGGCGGTCGATGCACATCCGGTTCGCACGAACCATGCCGGTTCGGCGGAAATGGTTTCTCGTCGAAGCGAGGAGGGTTACTTCAGGCGCGAGACGATGTCGGCCTGCGGGTTGAAGGTCACCTGCACGGTCTCGCCGTTGACGATGAGCGTCGGGGTGCCGGTCGCGCCCTCGGGGAGCTTCTGCTCCTTCGCGAACGCCTTGTACTCCCCGGAGAGGATGCTGTCCTCGAGCTCCGCGGTCACGTCGACGCCCGCGTCACGGGCGAGCGACACCAGCTCCTCGTCGGAGAGGCCCGCGGTGTTCTCGCTCGGCTGGTTCACGAACAGCGCCGTCATGTACGCGTACGCGTTGTCGGGGTCCGCTGCGGCGACCGAGTAGAACGCGCCCGCGGCGCGGCTGGAGTACTCCGTGCCCTGCGAGAGCCGGTCGAGGATCGCAACCGGGTGCACGTTGAGGGTGATGTCCCCCGACTCGACCAGATCCTGGATCTTGGCGCCCTCGGCGGCCTCGAACTGCCCGCAGTAGGGGCACATGAAGTCGATGTAGGTGTCGACCGTGTTCGCGCCGTCGCCGAAGGTGACGGCGCCCGTCTCGGTGTCCACGTTGGAGGCCGCAGGTGCGACGGCGGGCTGCGATGCCACGCTGTTCATCCACACCACGAGCGCCCCGACGCCCACGATCACGACCACGGCCGCGACACTGATCCAGATCGCGAACCAGTTCGGGCCCTTGTTGTTCTTCCGCTGTGCGGCAGCCATATCCGTCCTTATCCGATCTCACGCGGGCGCACGCCGAACGGCGCGAGTCCCGCAGCCCCACCATCGGATGCCGTCAGCACCCAGATACCACCATCGTGCACGGCGACGCTGTGCTCCCAATGTGAGCCGTCGCTGCCGTCGACCGTCGACACGGTCCAGTCGTCGTCCTCGACGAGCGTGTCCTCGCCGCCGCCGACGATCATCGGCTCGATCGCGAGCACGAGTCCCGGCTGCACGCGGGGGCCTGGATCGGACACCCGGTAGTTGAACACGCTGGGCGCCTCGTGCATCTTGCGGCCGATGCCGTGGCCGACGTAGTCGCGGAGGATGCCGTAGCCGTGCCCCGCACCGACGACGTAGTCCTCGATCGCGGCGCCGATCTCGCCGATGTGCGAGGCGGTCGCCATCGCGGCGATCCCCGCCCACATCGATCCCTCGGTGACCCGGGAGAGCTCCTCACGGGCGGCCACGAGCTCGGGGCGCGCCGGGTCGGGCACCACGACGGTGATCGCAGAATCGCCGTTCCACCCGTCGTACTCGGCACCCGCGTCGATCGACACGATGTCGCCGGGCTGCAGCACCCGGTCACCGGGGATGCCGTGGACGACCTGCTCGTTGACCGAGATGCAGGTGGTGTGCCGGTAGCCGCGCACCATCTTGAAGTTCGACTTCGCACCGCGCGACGTGATCACGGCGGATGCGGCGGCATCCAGTTCCGCGGTCGTCACCCCGGGAGCCACGAGTGCGCGGACCTCGTCCAGCGCGGCTGCGGTGATACGGCCCGGCTCCACCATCGCCCGCAGCTGGGCCGGGGACTTGTAGATGCCTCTCCGCAGCACCATCAGGACTGGGGCGTCAGGCCGCGCGCGATGAGGGCCGTGACGATGCGTTCGGTGATCTCGTCGAGTGAGCCGACGCCGTCGATCGTGACGACGAGGCCACGCTCGCCGTACACGCCGAGGATCGGCGCGGTCTCGGACTCGTAGATCGACAGCCGGTGGGCGATCACCTCTTCGGTGTCGTCGGTGCGACCCTGCTCCTTCGCGCGCCGGGCGAGGCGGGCGATGCTCTCCGCGCGGGGCACGTTGAGCTCGATCACCGCGTCCAGGCTCTCGTCGCGCGAGCCGAGGAACTCGTCGAGGTCGGCCACCTGCGCGAGGTTGCGCGGGTAGCCGTCCAGCAGGAAGCCCACGGCCGCGTCGTCCTGCGACAGACGGTCGCGGACGACTTCGCCGGTCAGCTCGTCCGAGACGAGGTTGCCGGCCTCGATGATGGCCTGCACGCGCAGACCGAGGTCGGTGCCGGCGGAGATGTTGGCACGGAAGACGTCGCCCGTCGAGACGGCCGGGATACCGAAGGCGTCGGCGATGCGCACGCCCTGCGTGCCCTTGCCGGAGCCCTGGGGGCCGACGATCAGGAGGCGTGCGGTCATCGGAGGAGCCCTTCGTAGTGGCGCTGCTGGAGCTGTGCGTCGATCTGCTTCACCGTCTCCAGACCCACGCCGACCATGATGAGGATCGAGGTGCCGCCGAAGGGGAAGTTCTGGTTCGCGCCCACCGTCGCCAGCGCGATCAGCGGGATCAGTGCCACGAGGCCGAGGTAGATCGAGCCGGGCAGCGTGATGCGGGTGAGCACGTAGTCGAGGTATTCCGCGGTGGGCCGGCCCGCGCGGATGCCGGGGATGAAGCCGCCGTACTTCTTCATGTTGTCGGCGACGTCCACGGGGTTGAAGGTGATCGCGACGTAGAAGTACGTGAAGCCGACGATCAGGAGGAAGTAGACCGCCATGTACAGCGGGCTGTCACCGGAGGTCAGGTAGTTGTTGATCCACACGACCCACCCGGGCAGCTCGCCGTCCTCGTTCGGCGTCTGGTTGAACTGGGCGATGAGCGCCGGGATGTACAGCAGCGACGAGGCGAAGATGACCGGCACGACGCCTGCCATGTTCACCTTGATGGGGATGTACGTGTTCGTGCCGCCGTAGGTGCGACGACCCACCATCCGCTTGGCGTACTGGACCGGGATGCGGCGCTGGGACTGTTCGACGAACACCACGAGCGCGACGATGACGACGCCGACGGCGAGGACGAGCAGGAAGGTCTCGAATCCGCGCGACTGCCAGATGGACCACATCGCCGCGGGGAACGAGGCCGCGATCGAGGTGAAGATCAGCAGGGACATGCCGTTGCCGATGCCGCGCTCGGTGACGAGCTCCGCGAACCACATGATGAGGCCGGTGCCGGCGGTCATCGTGATGATCATCAGCAGCTGCGCCCACCACGCGTCGTTGGTGAGCAGCTGGTTGCAGGCGGCGATGTCGGTCGCGCCGAAGAGCTGACCGCTGCGGGCGACCGTGACCAGCGTCGTCGACTGGAGGAGCGCGAGCGCGATGGTGAGGTAGCGGGTGTACTGCGTCAGCCGCGCCTGGCCCGACTGGCCCTCCTTGTAGAGGGTCTCGAAGTGCGGGATGACCACGCGCAGCAGCTGCACGATGATCGTCGCCGTGATGTACGGCATGACGCCGAGCGCGAAGATCGACAGCTGGAGGAGTGCGCCGCCGGAGAACAGGTTGACCAGCGAGAGCAGGCCCTGCGTGTCGGAAGAGTCCGCCAGACACTGCTGCACGTTGCTGAAGTCGACGAACGGCGACGGGATGTGGGCACCCAGGCGGTAGAGCACGATGATGCCCAGGGTGAATGCGATCTTCCGCCGCAGGTCTGGCGTGCGGAACACGCGCGCGATAGCGCTGAACACGTGGGGGTCCTCCAGAAGGGTTCCGGCGCGCGCCGCGGCGCACAGATGACCAGGTTAGCCCACCCTGGCGCACGACGCCGCGTCGGGGTGCCCGCCGGTACGACGATGGGGGCCGGAGCGAACTCCGACCCCCACCGGGTGATTACTTGATGGTGCCGCCTGCGGCGACGATCTTCTGCTCCGCGGAGCCGGAGACCTTGTCGACCGACACGTTCAGCTTCACCGCGATGTCGCCGGTGCCGAGCACCTTGACCTTCTCGTTCTTGCGGACTGCGCCCTTGGCGACCAGGTCGCTCACGGTCACGTCGCCACCGGCCGGGTACAGCTCGGCCAGCTTGTCCAGGTTCACGACCTGGTACTCGACGCGGAACGGGTTCTTGAACCCGCGCAGCTTCGGGGTGCGCATGTGCAGCGGCATCTGCCCACCCTCGAAGCCGACCTTGACCTGGTAGCGCGCCTTGGTGCCCTTGGTACCACGGCCCGCGGTCTTGCCCTTCGAGCCCTCACCACGGCCGACGCGAGTCTTGGCGGTGTTGGAACCGGGGACCGGACGCAGGTGGTGGACCTTCAGCACGCCGGGGCGAGCCACGTCCTTCTGCTCCGCCTTCTTGGCCGGCGCCTTGGCAGCGGCCTTCTTGGCGGGAGCCTTCTTCTCGACGACCTCGTCGGTCGTCTTCTCAGCCTTCTCGGCCATCAGTCGATCTCCTCAACCTTCACGAGGTGGGCGACGGTCTTGACGTAGCCGCGCGTCTGCGCGTCGTCGGGACGGACGACCGAGTCGCCGATCCGCTTGAGACCGAGCGAACGCAGCGTGTCGCGCTGGTTCTGCTTCTCGCTCACCTTGGACTTGACCTGCGTAACCTTCAGACGGCTCGCCATCATGCACCTGCCTTCAGTGCCGCCGCGGCCTTGGCCTCGTTGCGGATGATGATCCCGGGCACGACGGCGTCGTAGTCGAGGCCACGGCGAGCGGCCACGGCACGAGGCTCCTCGAGGCTCTTCAGGGCCTCGACGGTCGCGTGCACGATGTTGATCGTGTTCGACGAACCGAGCGACTTCGACAGGACGTCGTGGATGCCGGCGCACTCGAGCACGGCACGCACCGGACCACCGGCGATAACACCGGTACCGGCGGCGGCGGGGCGCAGGAGCACCACACCGGCGGCTGCCTCACCCTGCACCGGGTGCGGGATGGTGGAGCCGACCCGGGGCACGCGGAAGAAGTTCCGCTTCGCCTCTTCGACACCCTTCGAGATCGCCAGCGGCACCTCGCGGGCCTTGCCGTAGCCGACGCCGACCACACCGTTGCCGTCGCCGACGACGACGAGCGCGGTGAAGCTGAAGCGACGACCACCCTTGACGACCTTCGACACGCGGTTGATGGTCACGACGCGCTCGAGGAACTGGCTCTCCGAGCGGTCGCGCGAGTTGCGGTCACGGTTGGGGTTGCGCTCGCGACCGCCGCGGCGGGCCTCGCGCGGCTCGCGCTGGGCGTCGGTCGCAGCGGTGGCCGCCGCATCCGTGGCCTCAGGCGCGGCCTGAGTGGCGTCGGTCACTTCGGTCTCCTTGTTCTCACTCACAGGTTCAGCCCTCCTTCGCGGGCGCCCTCGGCGATCGCGGCGACGCGTCCGGCGTAGCGGTTGCCGCCACGGTCGAACACGACGTCCGAGACGCCGGCGGCCTTCGCGCGCTCGGCGACGAGCTCGCCGACCTTGCGCGCCTTGGCGGTCTTGTCACCGTCGAACCCGCGCAGGTCGTTCTCGAGCGTGGACGCGGACGCGAGGGTGTGACCCTGCGCGTCGTCGACCAGCTGGACGAACACGTGACGTGCGGAACGGGTCACGACCAGACGGGGCCGCTCGGCGGTGCCGACGATCTTCTTGCGAAGACGGGCGTGACGACGCGAACGTGCAGCAGCCTTCGAAGTCACAGCCATGGTTACTTACCAGCCTTTCCGGCCTTGCGCCGGACGACCTCGCCGGCGTAGCGCACACCCTTGCCCTTGTAGGGCTCGGGCTTGCGGATCTTGCGGATGTTGGCAGCCGCCTCGCCGACGGCCTGCTTGTCGATGCCGCTCACGGTGAGCTTGTTGTTGCCCTCAACCGTGAACGTGATGCCGGCCGGCGGGTCGACGAGCACGGGGTGCGAGAAGCCGAGCGCGAACTCGACGGACGAGCCCTTCTGCGCGACGCGGTACCCGGTACCGACGACCTCGAGACCCTTGGTGTAGCCCTGGGTGACACCGATGATGTTGTTGTTGATGAGCGTGCGGGTCAGGCCGTGGAGCGACCGGGACTCGCGCTCGTCGTCGGGGCGGGTGACGAGAACCTGGTTCTCCTCGACCTTGACCTCGATGGGACGCGCCACGGGGAGCACGAGCTCGCCCTTGGGGCCCTTGACGGTGACATCCTGGCCGTCGACGGTCACGGTGACGCCGGCGGGGATGTCGATGGGAAGACGTCCGATTCGCGCCATGTCAGATCACCACACGTAGGCGAGGACTTCCCCACCCACGCCCTTCGACTCGGCCTGGCGGTCAGTCAGCAGACCGGAGGAGGTGGACAGGATGGCGATGCCGAGGCCACCGAGGACCGTGGGCAGCTCGCCGGACTTCGCGTAGACGCGCAGGCCGGGCTTGGACACGCGCTTGATGCCGGCGATGGACCGCTCGCGGTTCGGGCCGTACTTCAGCGTCAGGGTGAGGGTCTGGCCGACGCGAGCGTCGGACACGGCCCACTCCGAGATGTAGCCCTCCTGCTTGAGGATCTCGGCGATGTGCGTCTTGAGCTTGGAGCTCGGCAGCGACACGGTGTCGTGGTGGGCCGAGTTCGCGTTGCGCAGACGGGTCAGCATGTCTGCGACCGGGTCTGTCATTGTCATGTGTGGTGTTCCTTCGTTCACCAGGTTTCGACGCGCCGTTACACGACGGCCGACCTGTGGTGGTTGCCGGCGGTCGCCGGCGTTGGGGGCTTACTTCGCGTCGTCCGACTTGAAGGGGAAGCCGAGGTGGCGCAGGAGTGCGCGGCCCTCGTCGTCCGTCTTCGCGCTGGTGACGACCGTGATGTCGAAGCCGCGGACGCGGTCGATCTTGTCCTGGTTGATCTCGTGGAAGACCGACTGCTCCTGCAGGCCGAACGTGTAGTTGCCCGAGCCGTCGAACTGGCGGTCGCTCAGCCCGCGGAAGTCGCGGATGCGGGGCAGTGCCAGGTTCACCAGACGGTCCAGGAACTCCCAGGCGCGGTCGCCACGAAGCGTGACGTGCGCACCGAGGGGCTGGCCCTCGCGCAGCTTGAACTGCGCGATGGACTTCCGGGCCTTGGTGACGATCGGCTTCTGGCCGGTGATCTTGGTGAGGTCGTCGATCGCGCCCTCGATCACCTTGCTGTCGCGAGCTGCCTCGCCGACACCGGTGTTCACCACGACCTTGACCAGACCCGGGATCTGCATCACGTTCTCGTACCCGAACTCGTCCCGCAGCTTCTGCTGGATCTCGTCCCGGTACTTCTGCTTGAGGCGGGGCTGGATCTTGCCAGCCTCCACGGCAGTTGCGTTGCTCATGCTCAGAGGTCCTTGCCGCTCTTCTTCGCGTAGCGCACGCGGACCGTGCGCTTCACGCCGTCCTTGACCTGCTCCTCGACGCGGTGGCCGACACGGGTCGGCTTCTTGCTCGAGGGGTCGACCAGGGCGACGTTGGAGATGTGGATGGGGGCTTCGAAGGTCTCGATGCCGCCCGTCTTGGTGCCGCGCTGGGACTGGCCCACGCGGTTGTGCTTCGTGACGTAGTTCACGCCCTCGACGATGACGCGGTTCTGCTCGACAAGGACCTCGAGGACCTTGCCCTGCTTGCCGCGGTCGCCGCCGCGCTCGGGCTTGGCGCCCGAGATGACCTGAACCAGGTCGCCCTTCTTGATCTTCGCCATGATCAGATGACCTCCGGGGCGAGCGAGACGATCTTCATGAACTTCTTGTCACGAAGCTCACGACCGACCGGGCCGAAGATACGGGTGCCGCGGGGCTCCCCGTCGTTCTTCAGGATCACGGCGGCGTTCTCGTCGAACTTGATGTACGAGCCGTCGGGACGACGGGTCTCCTTGACGGTGCGGACGACGACGGCCTTGACCACGTCGCCCTTCTTGACGTTTCCGCCCGGGATGGCGTCCTTCACCGTGGCGACGATGACGTCGCCCAGACCGGCGTAGCGCCGGTTGGAGCCGCCGAGCACACGGATCGTGAGCAGCTCCTTGGCACCGGTGTTGTCGGCCACCTTGAGGCGGGATTCGTTCTGAATCACTTCTTACTCCTTGGATTCCAAGTAGCCCTCGGGCTTACTTGGCCTTCTCGAGGATCTCGACCAGGCGCCAGCGCTTGGTGGCGCTCAGCGGACGGGTCTCGTTGATGACGACCAGGTCACCGATACCGGCGGAGTTGGTCTCGTCGTGCGCCTTCACCTTGGAGGTGCGGCGGATGACCTTGCCGTAGAGCGGGTGCTTCACGCGGTCCTCGACCTCGACGACGATGGTCTTGTCCATCTTGTCGCTGACGACGTAGCCGCGGCGCGACTTGCGGTAGCCGCGGGCCTGCGCGTCGCGCACATCGTGCTCGGCGCTCTCGTGGCCCGCCTTGGCGGCCTCGTCCTTCTTCGTGGTGGCCATCACTCAGCCTCTCCTTCGGCGGCGGCCGAGGTGTCCTCGGTCTTCTTCGCCTTGCTCTTCTTCGCCTTGGCCGGGGCCTCGACGGGCGCGGGGGTGGCACGGATGCCAAGCTCGCGCTCGCGGATCACGGTGTAGAGCCGCGCGATGTCGCGCTTGACGGCGCGGATGCGGCCGTGGCTCTCGAGCTGGCCGGTGGCCGACTGGAAGCGCAGGTTGAACAGCTCTTCCTTGGCCTTGCGCAGCTCCTCGACGAGGCGCTGGTCTTCGAACGTGTCGAGCTCGCTCGGGGCGAGCTGCTTGGTGCCGATCGCCATTACGCGTCGCCCTCCTCGCGCTTGATGATTCGTGCCTTGAGCGGCAGCTTGTGGATGGCACGGGTCAGGGCCTCACGAGC
>JAEZSU010000108.1 GCA_023421635.1 Actinomycetes bacterium
GAGCCATGGATTCATGCTCCCACGCCCGGTGCCCACACCGCCCGCCCCTGGGACGCGTCGTCGATCCGTGCGGCGACCTCGGCGGCACGGTCTTCGGGCAGCTCGAACGCGAGCGTGACGCCCTCGCCGTGCGCGACGTCGCCGAGCGTGGCGCCCTGGGCGTCGAGCTCGCGGCGCACCACCCCCTCGAGGGCGTACGGCACCGTGACCCGCAGCATCCGGGTGCGGACGAGCGGCACGCGCTCGGCGTGCGTGAGCGCCTGGGCGACCGCATCCGTGTACGCACGGACGAGCCCGCCGGCACCGAGTTTCACACCGCCGAAGTACCGGACGACCGTGGCCAGCACCCCTTCCAGCTCCTGGAACCGCAGCACGTCGAGCATGGGCCGCCCGGCGGTGCCGCTCGGCTCGCCGTCGTCGACCGCGGCGGAGTGCCCGCCCGCCATGAGCGCCCAGCAGATGTGCCGGGCGTCCGGATGCTGAGCCCACAGCTCTCGCACGCGGGCCACCGCCTGCTCACGCCCGGTGACGGGTTCGACGCAGCCGATGAAGCGGCTCTTCTTGATGAGGAGCTCACTGTGGACGGGCGCGGCGAGGGTGAACGGCATCCGTTCCAGTGTCCCACCGTGCCCGAGGGGTCAGCCGCGGCGGAGCACCCGGCCGCACACGAGGAAGAACGCACCGAGCCCGGCGACCAGCGCGCTCACCCCGTACGCCAGCACCGAGGTCATGAGCGAGGTGCGGAGGGATGCGGCGGTCGACAGCGCGGCGCTCTGCCCGCGGAGCTTCCGCTCCTCGTCGCTGCCGGACTCGACCGTCTTCAGCGCGTCGCTGATGTCGGCGAACGTCTTGCCGCCCGAGGCGCGCTCGGCGTTCCGCTTGATCACGGCCGCCTCCGCGTACGCGGTCACCGGTCCCTGCACGGGCTTGCCGGGCAGCAGGTCGGCGTCGTCCGGCACCGCGATCTTCTCCGCGCGAAGCTGCGCCGTGACGGCGAACCAGGCCGCGGCGCCGCCCGCGAGCAGCAGCGTGCCGGTTGCGGTCGCGAGGCGACCGACGGTGACGAGGGCGGAAGCGGGCATGACGTCCTTTCGGGGTGCGGAACAGTTCGACAGCATCCTGCCAGGCCCGCGCCCGGTCGGCTCACGCCACGAGCTGCGCCACCCAGTGCACCAGCAGGTCGCGCACCGCCTCGGGCTGATCCGCCTCGATGTTGTGCCCGGCACGATCGAGCATCGCGTAGGTCGCGTGCGGCAGGCGCTGCGCGAGCGCCCACTGGTCCTCGAAGCCGACGACCCAGTCCTGCCGGCCGGCGACGATGAGCACCGGCCGGTCGAACGATGCGAGCCGCTCATCGGGCAGCTCCCGCAGGGCGTAGTCCATCGACAGTCGCGCCATCGCGCGGGCGTCCGCCGCATGCAGCCCGGGAAGGATGCTGTCGCGGAACCGTTCCCAGTTCTCGCGGGACTGCACCACGGCGAGCTGAGCGTAGGGGGCGGCATCCTCCGGCGGGAGCTCGGCGAGAAGCGCGGGGTCCTCGTGCAGGACGACCGACGCGGGCAGTGTCCGGTGCTCGTGGACGGAATCGACGACCGGCGCGAGCAGCGCCATGCCGAGACACTGCGCCGGCCGGCGCGCGGCGACCTCCCGCGCGAGCAGGCCACCGAGCGACGATCCGACGAGTGCGAACGGCGTCGTCCCGACGAGTTCCCCGACCGCTGCATCCACCCAGTCCGCGAGCTGCGGCAGCCCACCGGGCGCGCCGAGCGCGGGCGTCCCCCCGAACCCGGGAAGGTCGAAGGAGATCCGTTCCCACCCCTCGGAGAACACGTCGTCGAGCGGGAGGAGTGCCCGATGGTCGACGCCGTTGCCGTGCACGAACAGCACCGGCACGCCGCTGCCGCGGCGCATCACGAACGGGGCGGGGATCATGGCGCCTCCAAGGATCGTTGAAGCATCCATCGTCGCACCGTTGCGGTGGGCCGGGGCGGGTCGGTAGAGATGTCCTCATGGCGATTCGCGTGGACCTCAACATCTCGCTCGACGGCTACGCCACCACGGTCGACGGGACCCCGGAGAATCCGTTCGGCGAGGACTGGGGGCGCCTCGTCGCCGCCTACACCGCGACCCGGACGATGCAGGAGCGTGTCTTCGGCGACACCTCCGGGGCCGGCACGACCGGGGTCGACGAGAAGTATGCGAGCGCGTACTTCGAGAACGTGGGCGCCGAGATCATGGGCGCCGGCATGTTCGGCCTGCACATGCATCCCGACGACCCGGACTGGCGCGGGTGGTGGGGCGACGAGCCGCCCTTCGGATACCCCGTGTTCGTCCTCACGCACCGGACCCCGCGGCCGTCGATCGCGTTCGACAACGGCACGGTCTTCCACTTCATCTCGACGACCCCGCAGCACGCGCTGAACCGAGCACTCGAGGTCGCGGGCGGCGAGGACGTGCGGATCGGCGGCGGCGCGAGCGTGGTGCGCGAGTACCTGCGCACCGGCCTCGTCGACCGGCTGCACGTGGCGATCACGCCGATCATCCTCGGCCAGGGCGAACGGCTCTGGGCTGACCTCCGCCACTTCGAATCGGGCTACGACGTCGAGACCGAGGTCGCCGAGAGCGGCGTGGTGCACGTGACGTTCCGGCGGTAGTCCCCCGCATCCCCGCTCGCTCTCCCGCGACCCACGCTCCCGAACGCGC
>JAEZSU010000121.1 GCA_023421635.1 Actinomycetes bacterium
GGTCCACCGACACGTTCATCCAGTAGACGAAACGACCGGTCATGCCGTCAGTGTGAGCCGCCAGCGGAGGCGGTGCAAGACCTGCCTCGCCGCCGTCGCGCAACTCGGGCGGTAACGGCTCCTCCCGCCGCATTCAACCCCGCTGCGCGCGGGCTGCATCCGCGGTTGACTCGCCGGCACGGTGAACCCGCCGACATCCCCCAAGGAGGCAGAACCGATGTATTTCCACGCGCAGACCTGGATCAACGAGATCCCCGAAGGCGACCCGGACCCCGCCGCCGCGAACGCCCTGCAGGAGGGGCTCGGCGGACAGTTCGGCGAGATGCGCACCATGATGCAGTACCTGTTCCAGGCGATGAACTTCCGCGGCCCGGCAGCGAAGCCGTACCGTGACCTCATCCAGGGCGTCGGTACCGAGGAGATCAGCCACGTCGAACTCATCGGCACCACCATCTCGCGGCTCCTCGATGGCTCGCCGGGCTACACCGGCAAGCTCACCGACCCGCTCGACACCCCGGGCAAGGGCGGCGCGACGCCGCTGAACATCGCCCTCGACCACTCCAACATCCACCACTACCTGGTGGGTGCGCAGGGTGCGATGCCGGTGGATGCGGCCGGCAACCCGTGGCTCGGCAGCTACGTGTACAACTCGGGCAACCTGCCGCTCGACCTGCTGTACAACCTCATGCTCGAATCCACCGGGCGCCTGCAGAAGTGCCGCATCTACGAGATGACCGACAACAAGGTGGCACGGGCGACCATCGCGTACCTCATCGTCCGCGACCAGGCGCACGAGAACGCGTACGCGAAGGCCCTCGAGACGCTGGGTGTGCAGTGGAACGCGCTGCTGCCCATCCCGAAGACCAACGCCGAAGCGTTCCCCGAGGTGAAGGAGCTGCTGGACTTGGGCCTGCAGAGCAAGCAGTACAGCTTCGACCTCGACGGCAAGTCGGAGGCCGGGCGCATCTACCAGGGCATGTCGCCGTCGAACGACGGGACGACGCTGTCGGCGACCGAGCAGGCGCCGGCCGGGTTCCCCTCGACGATCGCGCCGGAACGGCTCGAGGAGTTCGCCCCGGGCCTCGACGCCGACCTGCTGCAGAAGGTCCAGGAGACCGCCGAGGCGGAGCTCGCCGAGATCGAGGCCTACTACGGCCCGAAGGCGTAACCGCGCCGCGTGCACGTGAGGGCTCCGCCGGGAACGGCGGGGCCCTCACCGCGTCCGGGTCACGCCTTGCTGTGGATCGTGACGACGTAGCCGTCGGGATCGCGGAACGCGAACTGCGTCCCGAACGGCCCGTCGAACGGGTCCTGGACGATCGCGACGCCCGCGTCACGCAGGCGCTCGTGCAGCGCGGCGGCGTCCTCGGCGTGGAACCACACGCCGACACCCGCACCCGGTTGCGCGACCGCATCCGGGTCGAACCCGGGGAGCGGGGTGCGCACCGCGAACGCGGTGCCGCCGGTGGAGAACACCGCGGCATCCGGGCTCGGGGAGGGGAGCCGGTGCAACCCCACTGCGTGCTCGTAGAACTCGGCGGATGCGGCGACGTCACGCACCTGGAACGACACGAAATCCGGTCCTGCGGTCATTGGTCCACTCCTTCATCCTCGATCGTGCTGTGTCAACATTCTGACACTGAAGAGCGCGTGTGTCAAACTACTGACATGACCGTGCAAACCCCCGCCGAGCGTCTCGGCGTCCTCGTCAAGCAGACCCAGGCCGTCCTCCACCAGCGGATGGATGAAGCCCTGCAGCCGATCGGGCTGAGCGTGCCCCAGTACGTCTGCTTGCAGACCCTCGCCGACACCCCCGGGATCACCGGGTCGGAGCTCGCGCGTCGGGTGTTCGTGTCACGCCAGTCGATGAGCGTGCTGCTGCAGGGGCTGGAGCGGAAGGGCCTCGTCGAGCGTGCCTCCGACCCGGGACCCAGGCGCGAGCGGACCACGAGCCTCACCGCCGCCGGACGGGACCTCGTGCCCGACGCGCGCCGTCGGGTCGCGGTCGTCGCCGACCGGATGACGGGAGGACTCGACAACGACGCGCTCGCGCAGCTCGAGACGTCGCTCCGCGCCTGCCGCGACGCGCTGCTGGGCTGAGCCCGAGACGGGGTCAGGGCAACAGGCCCACGCGGCGGGCGTTCGCGACCGCGGCGTGCCTGGTCGACGCGCCGAGCTTCGTCATCGCGGTCGCGAGGTAGGACTTCACCGTCGTCTCCCGCAGCCCGAGCATCTCCGAGATCTCGGCGTTCGTCGAGCCGAGCGCCGCGCAGGAGAGGACGTCCAGTTCGCGCGGCGACAGGCGCACCTCCGGGCCGCGCTCGGGGGCCGGGGCGCCGAGTGCCGCGAGTCGCTGCTCCACGTCCGCGATCCGCGCACGCAGCGCCGGGTCGGCGACGGATGCGCCGATCGCGCGCAATTGCGCGAAGCTCTCCCGCAGCTCTTCGCGGGTGGCGGGATCCATCGTGGCGGGCGCGGTCGCCGGCATCGCCACCGCGAGGCGCCGTTCCACCTCGTCCCGGATGCGGAACTCCGTGGCCAGGTCCTCGGCGATCTTCAACGCGGGCTTCGCGACCGTCGAATCCACCGCCGACTGCGACCACGAGCCGCAGTACAGCATCCCCCTCGTCTTGCCGCCGGTCACGACCGGCACCGCGAACAGCGTGACGATGCCCTCGCCGAGGATCGCGCGGTCGTAGTCGTGCGTGATCCCGCGCGCGGTGCGGTAGTCGAGGGCCAGCCGTGGGCGTCCCTCGAGGAACGCGCGACCGCCGAGGCCCCGGGCCGGCCGCACCACGAGCCCCTCGATGCTGCGGCTCCGTGCGCCGGCGATCGCGCTCACGTGGATGGCGTCGTCGCGCGTCATGCCGCCGAAGGCGACGGGGAACCGCGAGGTGCGCGCGAGGTCGCGCACGGCTCGGGAGAGCAGTGTCAGGTCGCTTACAGATGTGGACTGCACCACGATCCGCCTACCTACTTCCGGGGGTGACGGCATCATCGCCGCGTTCGTAGCGTCGAGGATACACGCAGCGACAGCGGCTGCGTTCATCCCACGGCGCGTGAGCGTCACGGCATGAGGCAAGGAGGCCACATGACGAATGTGCATCGTGATTCCGCCCCGACCGACGGAATCGACTACATCGCGGTGGAGGAGACCCCCGCGTTCCAACACCTGAAGAGAACGCGGCGGAGCTTCGTGTTCCCGCTCGCAGCGGCATTCCTGATCTGGTACTTCCTCTACGTGCTGCTCTCGTCCTTCGCCGGCGAGTTCATGGCACAGCGGGTGTGGGGGGACATCACGGTCGGGCTGCTGTTCGGGCTGGGCCAGTTCGTCACCACGTTCGTCATCACAATGGCGTACGTCTCGTTCGCGAACCGCAAGCTCGACCCGCAGGCCCAGCAGATCCGCGAGGAACTCGAGCGTGAGCAGGGAGGTGCGGCATGAACGAGATCTTCGGCGCCATCGACGCCGCCGTGCAGACGGTGGAGAACAACCCCATCCTGAACATCTCGATCTTCGGCGCGTTCGTCGCGGTGACGCTGTTCATCGTCATCCGCGCGAGCCGCAACAACAAGACCGCCGCCGACTACTACGCGGCGGGCCGCTCGTTCACCGGTCCGCAGAACGGGTTCGCGATCGCCGGCGACTACCTCTCGGCGGCATCCTTCCTCGGCATCTGCGGTGCGATCGCCATCAACGGGTACGACGGGTTCCTCTACTCGATCGGGTTCCTCGTCGCCTGGCTGGTCGCGCTGCTGCTCGTCGCGGAACTCATGCGCAACACCGGACGCTTCACGATGGCCGACGTGCTCTCGTTCCGCCTGAAGCAGCGGCCGGTGCGGATGGCCGCGGCCATCACGACCCTCGCCGTGTGCTTCTTCTACCTGCTCGCGCAGATGGCGGGTGCCGGTGGGCTCGTGTCGCTCCTGCTCGGCATCGGCGACCAGATCGGCCAGTCGATCGTCGTCGCCGTGGTCGGCATCCTCATGATCATCTACGTGCTCGTGGGCGGGATGAAGGGCACCACCTGGGTGCAGATCGTCAAGGCGTTCCTGCTCATCGGCGGCGCGATCGTCATGACCGTGTGGGTGCTCGCGATCAACGGGTTCAACCTGAACACGCTGCTCGAGGGCGCCGTCGCGGCGTCGCCCAAGGGGGATGCGGTGCTCGGCCCCGGCCTGCAGTACGGCGCCAACCCGTGGGACTTCATCTCGCTGGCGATCGCGCTCGTGCTCGGCACCGCGGGCCTCCCGCACGTGCTGATGCGCTTCTACACCGTGCCCACGGCGAAGGAGGCCCGCCGTTCGGTCGTGTGGGCCATCTGGCTGATCGGCCTGTTCTACCTGCTGACGCTCGTGCTCGGCTACGGTGCGGGCGCGCTCGTGGGGCCCGAGACGATCGCGGCCGCCCCGGGCGGGGTCAACTCCGCCGCCCCGCTGCTCGCGCTCTACCTCGGCGGGCCGGTGCTGCTCGGGTTCATCTCGGCGGTCGCGTTCGCCACGATCCTCGCGGTCGTGGCCGGACTCACCATCACGGCCGCGGCCTCGTTCGCACACGACATCTACGCGAACGTGGTCAAGAAGGGTGACGTGCCGCCGGATGGCGAGGTGAAGGTCGCCCGTCGCACGGTGGTCGTGATCGGCGTGCTCGCGATCCTCGGCGGCATCGGCGTGCAGGGGCAGAACGTGGCCTTCCTGGTCGCACTCGCGTTCGCGGTCGCCGCGTCCGCGAACCTGCCGACGATCCTGTTCTCGCTGTTCTGGCGCAACTTCACCACCCGCGGTGCGGTGTGGAGCATGTACGGCGGCCTCGCCGCCGCCGTGATCCTCATCGTGCTCTCGCCGGTGTTCTGGGGGACCGAGACCAGCGTCTTCAAGAACGTCGGTGTCGCGATCTGGCCGCTGAACAACCCGGGCATCATCTCGATCCCGCTCGGGTTCTTCCTCGGCTGGCTCGGCTCGGTGACCTCGCGCGGATCTGAGGATCCACGCAAGGCCGCGGAGATGGAGGTGCGCTCCCTCACCGGATTCGGTGCCGAGAAGGCGACGAACCACTGAGCCGGACGAACCACTGATGCGAAGGTCGTGGGGCCCCCCCCGGGGCGGGGGGGCCCCCCCGCGGCGCG
>JAEZSU010000165.1 GCA_023421635.1 Actinomycetes bacterium
GTTCCACGCCTCGCGGCTCCGTCGTACTCGCCCACAGCACCACCAGCACGGCGAGCGGTTCGTCGATGTACCGCTCGACCACCGAGATCGACGCGTCGGTGTCGAAGAGCGACCGCGCCCACGCCACCACGTCCTCCACGCCGCGGTAGACGATCCGGTCGTGCGACGTCGCCTGGACGCGCGGGTGCAGCAGCGGGAGCAGCGGGGACAGGTCGCGGGCGCGGACGGCCGCTTCGACGGCGTCCGCGATGAGGGCCGCGCTCACCGACGACGCCCTGGGCGCGGCCGGCGACGCATGGGGGAGTCGGCGTGGTGCATCGGGTTCCTGATCTGCGCTCCGCCGAGGGGGGTCGGCGCTCGGAGCGCGACTCCGAAGATAGCAAAGCGGCGGGCGGCGTCGTATCGTCGGCGCATGGCAACGACGGATGCAGACACGACCGGGATGAGCGACGAGGAGAAGCGGCACGATCAGCTCACCGCGGCGCCTGCCGCCACGGAGGCGGACGCGCGCCCGCGCATCGAGGTGAGCGAGCACGACGGCAACACGCGGATCGACATCGCCGAGGACGCCCCGGTACGTCCCGGCGACCCGACGACCGCGCCGGAGTGACCGGGCGGGCCCCGGCATGGCAGTCCGCCTGCTGATCGTCTCGGACACCCACATCCCGGTGCGCGCCCGTGCGATGCCGGCGCCGGTGCTCGCGGCCGCCGATGCGGCGGATCTCATCGTGCATGCGGGCGACTGGGTGCACGCCTCGGTGCTGGACGGGCTGCTCGAGCACGGCGACGTGCTCGGCGTGTGGGGCAACAACGACGGCGCCGATCTGCGCGCACGGCTGCCAGAGGTGGCACGGCGTGAGATCGAGGGCGTCCGGTTCGCGGTCGTCCACGAGACCGGCGCCGCGGCGGGTCGCGAGGCGCGCATGGACCGCGCGTACCCGGATGCCGACGTGCTCGTGTTCGGGCACAGCCACATCCCGTGGGACACGACCACGCCGCGGGGGATGCGGCTGCTGAACCCCGGGTCGCCGACAGACCGGCGCCGGCAGCCGCACCACACGTTCCTCACCGCCGTGGTCGACGACGGCCGCCTGCGCGACGTGACGTTCGTGGAGGTGTGACGGGCACGCGCGGCGAGCGAGCGTAGGACATCCCCTGCGGCGAGGCAAGGGCCGGGGCGCCGTCCGTCGCGGCGCGTTCACTGGATGCGGGGCGACGCCACGTCCCCCGGATCTTCGATGAAGGAGGCACCCCATGGCCCAGGTGATCAAATCGGTCGACGTCGACGTGCCCGTCGCCACGGCGTACAACCAGTGGACCCAGTTCGAGTCCTTCCCGCTGTTCCTGGACTACGTGGACTCGATCCAGCAGCTGAGCGACACCCTCACGCACTGGGTCGTCGACATCAACGGGCAGCGGCGCGAGTTCGACGCCGAGATCACCGAGCAGCACCCGGACCTCCGGGTCGCATGGAACAGCGTCGGCGGCGACGAGAACCACGCCGGCGTCGTGACGTTCCACAAGCTCACCGACACCAGCACGCGCGTGACGGTGCAGCTGGACTGGCAGCCGACCGGCGCGCTGGAGAAGCTCGGCGCCCTCGTGGGCGTCGACGACCACGCCGTCCACAAGGACCTCGAGAACTTCAAGCGCTTCATCGAGTCGCGCGGCGCCGAGACCGGCGAGTGGCGCGGCGACGTGGAGAAGTGACCGCACAGCGAAGGAGGGCGAGATGAGCGATTCCATCCCGGACAAGCCCAGTCAGGCCGAAGGCGACGTCGGCGACGACGACGTCACGGAGGACGACGAGGACTGAGTCCACGCAGCACCGCACCCACCGCCGAGATCGTTCGGCGGTGGGTGCGGTTCGTCGTGGGACGCGGTGCGCTCAGTCGGGCGGATCCTGGGTCGGGGGGACCGGGGTGTCCGGGTCGACCGGTGCGTGCGGGTCGTCGAGGGGCGGCTCGCCGGGGCGGGGCGAGGTGGGTTCGCCGGGGATGCTCATCAGTCAGCCTCCTGAGGGGTTGTCGAGCGGGAGGCCCCGCTCGTCGGTGGTGTCGGTGCCGGCGGCCGACCCCGAATCGTCATCGGGTGCGCCGCCCGAGGCGGTGTCCGCCTCCTCGTCCTCACCGGGGGTGCCGTGGGTGTTGTGTCCGTCGTTCGATGCCATCTCCCGAGTAGACGCCAGGGCCCACCCATTGTGGGAGGGGATTGACGGCGTAGGCTCGACGGGTGAACGCGACGCCCCAGCCATGGACCGAGGACGGGATCAACTTCCACACCCGCAAGTGGGTGAAACCGGAGGATCTCAACGCCAACGGCACCCTGTTCGGCGGCAGTCTCCTGCGCTGGATCGACGAGGAAGCGGCGATCTACGCGATCATCCAGCTCGGCAACTACCGGGTGGTCACCAAGCTCATCTCGGAGATCAACTTCGAGGCGTCGGCGCTGCAGGGCGACCTCATCGAGCTCGGCATCACGGCCACGCACTTCGGCCGCACCTCGCTGACGATGCGGGCGGTGGTGCGCAACATGATCACGCGGCGCCGCATCCTCACGATCGAGCGCATCGTGTTCGTGAGCGTCGACGAGAACGGCAAGCCCACCCCGCACGGCTACAGCGACATCACCTTCAACCGCGACCGGATGCCGCACGAGCACCCGAAGACCGACACGGTGCGCCTGCCCTGACCCGGTGCGTGTGCCGCGCCGGGATTGCCGCTACCCTCACTCGCGGGGGCGTTGAAAACCGCGCCTGATCGGGGGCGGAGATGCGCGGCAGGAGTGTCGTCGACCGGCTTCTCGGCGCGTCGCCGGCGGCGCGGCGATGGGCGGTCGCCGGGCTCGTGCTCCTCGGCCTGCTCATGGCCCTCGTCATGGGCGGGCTCCGCGAGCCGCAGGAGCTGAGTTCGCCGTGGTGGCCGGCCACGCCCATCTGGGCGCTCGCGTTCCTCGCCACCCGCGGCTGGGGCGAACGCGGCGCGCTCGTTCTGGCTGTCGCGCTCGGGACCGGGATGCTGAACCTGCTGCGGGGCGATCCGCCCGAGGTCGCGGCGCTCGCGGGGGTCGTCATCGCGATCGAGGTGACGATCGTCGGCGTGCTGCTGCCGCATCCGGGCCCGTCGGCGACGTTCGGTGTCCGCACCGCGGTGCGGATCCTCGCCGCGAGCACCGCGGGCGCGCTCGTGGCCGCGCTGCTCGCCGCCGGGATGACGGTCGCGGTCGACTCGTCGGATCCGGCGGGAGCCGCGTACCGCCTGTTCGCGGCGCACCTGAGCGCCGGGGTGATGCTGCTGCCGTTCCCGTATCTGTCCGCGCGGTTCTTCGCCACCTCCCGCCGGTGGGAGCTGGCGGCCGAAGCCGTGGTGAGCATCGGCGTGGTGGTACTCGTGTTCCAGCCCGGCCAGGGGTTCGAGCTGAGTTTCGCGGTCTTCCCGGTGCTCATGTGGCTCGTGCTGCGGTTCCGCACGGGCATCGTCATGGCGCAGGTGGCGGTGGTCTCCATCACGAGCGGGATCTCGATCGACGTGAGCGCCGCGTACGACGGTGTGCCGCTGTCGCAGTCCGCGCCGTACATGCAGACGTTCTGGGTGGCGATCACCGCGACGTGTCTCGTGTTCAGTGCGCTGCGGAACGACCAGGCCGCGAGCGACCTGCTGCTGCGCGCCCGGGAGGACCTGCTGCGGGGCGGCATCGTCGACGAGCACGCCGGCTTCCTGTGCCTCGGGGCGTCTGCCCGCCGCCCCGCACGGCTCGAGGTGCTCGACTCGAGCCCGCAGGCGCGGATGCTGCTGGCGGAGCACCTCGACCACGACGCCGGGACGCTGCGGCTGCGCGAGGACAGCGCGGTGTCGGCCCTGGTGCGTGCGGCACTGGCGGACACATCCGACCATCAGGGGTCGCTGCTCTCGCCCGGTGGCAACACGATCCTGGTGCGGGCGCGGCGGGTGCACCACCCGCGGATCGGGTACATCGCGGTCGCGGAGGTGACGGACGTGACCGAACGGCTGCAGGAGGAGGAGGCGTGGGAACGCACGCTGCTGCTCGAGCGTGCCGGCAAGCGGCAGCTCGCCGAGCTCGACCGGCAGAAGGACGTGTTCGTCGGGGCGGTCAACCACGAGCTGCGGGCGCCCGTGACGAACATCCTCGCTCACGCCGACCTGCTCGCCGCGGACTCGCTGCCGGAGTCCGCCAGGCGCCGTACGGAGGTGATCGTGCGGAACGCCGAGCGGCTCGCGGCGCTCGTGAGCGACGTGATCGCGACGACCCGCACGGCCGACGCGCTGCCGGAGCAGGCGTGGCGCGAGGTGGATCTCATGACGCTCGTGACGGATGCGGCGGAGGACATCGCGCCGCACGCGTCCGTCGTGCACGTGACGGTGCACGTGGTGCCGCGGCCGCCGGTGGCGATCACGACGGGGGTGCTCGACCTGCAGCAGATCCTGGAGAACCTGCTCGAGAACGCGGTGAAGTTCGCGGCGCCCGCGAGCATCGTCTCGGTCGCCGTGCGGGAGCGGGGGGAGCACGTCGTGGTCGAGCTCGCCAACGCCGGGCATCCGCTCACGCCGGACGAGCAGCGGCGGGCGTTCGACCGGTTCTCCCGCGGGGCGCAGGCGGTGGCGGATGCGGTGCCGGGCAGCGGCGTGGGGCTCGCCATCGTGCAGGGACTGGCGCGGCGCATCGGTGCCGTCGTGACGCTCGCGTCGGACGAGGCCGGCATCACGACCGTGCGGGTGCGGCTACCACGGTCGCACTGAGGTCGACGACACGCGCGGACGGTGCGCGCGCTGACAGCGCCCGGGACGGCTACGCTGTCACACGTCATCGAGGTCGGGGGGGACCTGTCATGCGCGATGCCGTTGCACCGCCGGTCGGCTATGTGCCGCTGGAGATGCCGGAACTGTGGGAGCCGCCGGCTGCGCAGGCTCCGGAGCCGTTCGCACCCGCCATCGCGGAGTCGGTGCGGGTGGTGCCCTCGGAATGGCGCGACCCGTCTGCCGTCCGCATCCGCGTGCTTCCGACGCCCGGCGTGACGCACGCCGTCCCGCGCGTCGCACCGGCGGACGCGCCGCGTATGGCACCAGTGCCCGCGCCGCGTATGGCACCAGTGCCCG
>JAEZSU010000228.1 GCA_023421635.1 Actinomycetes bacterium
CCCACAGGTCGACGTCGATGCCGGCGGCGACGGTGTCGATGAGTTCGAGTTCCTCGGTGTCGAAGGCGGGGCCGGAGATCGCCGCGATGTTCTCGTCGAGCTGCTCGGTGCTGGATGCGCCGATGAGGGCGGAGGCGACGACGGGGTCCCGCAGCACCCACTGGATCGCCATCTGCGCGAGCGTCTGCCCGCGCTCCTTCGCGATCGTGTTGAGGCTGCGAAGGGCCGCGATCGTGCCGTGGGACAGCGGCTTGTCGGGCAGCGACGAACGCTGCTGCGAGCGCTGTCCGCGACCGTCCCCGAGGTAGCGGCCGGTGAGGAGCCCCTGCGCGAGCGGGGTGAACGCGATCGCGCCCATCTGCTCCTGGCGGAGCGCGCCGGTCAGCCCGTCCTCGATCCAGCGGTTCAGGATCGAGTACGCCGGCTGGTGGATGATGAGCGGCGTCCCCAGGCTCCGGGCGACGGCGGAGGCGACGACCGTGCGTTCGGCGCTGTACGACGAGATCCCGACGTACAGCGCCTTGCCCTGACGCACGAGGGTGTCCAGCGCCCCGATGGTCTCCTCGATCGGGGTGACCGGGTCGACCCGGTGCGAATAGAAGACGTCCACGTAGTCGAGCCCCATCCGCCGGAGGGACTGCTCGGCGCTGGCGAGGAGGTACTTGCGCGACCCGAAGTCGCCATAGGGGCCGGGCCACATGTCCCAGCCGGCCTTCGACGAGATGATGAGCTCGTCGCGGTACGGCTTGAAGTCCTCGCGCAGCATCCGCCCGAAGTTGGTCTCGGCGGAGCCGTACGGCGGACCGTAGTTGTTCGCGAGGTCGAAGTGGGTGATGCCGCGATCGAACGCATGCCGGAGGACCGCGCGCTGGCGGTCGAACGGCACGTTGTCGCCGAAGTTCCACCACAGACCGAGGGAGATCTCCGGCAGGTACAGGCCGGATGCGCCCACCCGGCGGTACCGCATGTCGGCGTTCCGACCCGGCGCGGCCGTGTACGGACGGTGCACGTCGGGGATGTCGGGGCGGAAACGCTGCTGCTCGGTCACGTCAGCAGCCTATCCGGGCGCGTTGTCCAGCCCCAGCCCGTGGTAATCCGCGTGACACACACTGGACGTACCCTGTCTCCCTACCGTTCCTGAAAGGAGCCGCATGGCGTCGCTCTCGGCACTTCCCGCGCACCCCCACCCGTGGACCTCGCTCCTCGGTCGCAAGGACGTCCTGCTCGAGCACGGCGTGCTGCATCTGCTGCACGACGACCTCTCCCCCGAGCAGGCGCGCGTCGCGGATCTGCTGCTGTTCGCGCAGACGCTGGAGGATGCGGGGATCGAGCCGATGCTCATCCGCCATGGTCTGCGCGAACCCTCCCTCGCGGTGCCGGCATCCGACCGTGCGCGTGCGCGGGACGCGTTCCTCGAGCTCGCCACGCGCGAACCGGTGTACGCGAAGCCGAAGGGCTCGGCGGCGGTCCCGCTGCCGGATGCGGTGGAGCGCGCCGCCGGCACCGGAAGCGTGAAGCTGTTCCGCCCGCGGATCACCGGTCCCGGAGGGCTGCGCTACGGCGCCGCCACGGGCATCAGGGTGGAGTTCTGGCGGTTCGGCGACGAGTCCGTCGAGGCGCCCTCGCCGAACGCCCTCACCCGACGCGTGATCCCCGCGGCGGACCTGGAGCGCACCCGGACGACGCGCTACGGGCGGACCTGGGAGACCCTGGCGGGGATGTTCGACCCGCATCCGTCCGAGGTCGTCGACGAGATCGACATGGTCTTCTCCTGGGTCGACGGGTCTTCCAGCGACTTCCAGCGTCAGCGCGCCGCGCAGCTTGCGCAGTACGTCGTCGGCGAGGGGGACGACGGACCGGCGAGGTACCGCCACGTGGACGAGCTGCGCTACGCCCTGCGCAGCGTGCACATGTACGCGCCGTGGGTGCGGCGGATCTTCATCGCGACCGACTCCCCCGTCCCAGCCTGGCTCCTGGACCACCCGAAGGTGACCGTCGTGCGCAGCGAGGAGTTCTTCGCCGACCCGTCGGTCCTCCCCACCCACAACTCGCACGCCGTCGAAGCGCAGCTGCACCGCATCCCGGGGCTGGCGGAGCACTTCCTGTACTCGAACGACGACATGTTCTTCGGACGGCCCGTGGAGCCGGAACTCTTCTTCTCCCCCGCGGGGATCACCTCGTTCGTCGAGTGCGACGTGCGGATCGGCACGGGCCCGGCCCGCCGGCACCGCAGCGGTCACGACAACGGGCTTCGGGTGAACCGGGCGCTCCTGCACGAGCGGTTCGGCCGCACGATCGTGCGCGACCTGGAGCACTGCGCGACACCGCTGCGCCGCAGCGTCATGTTCGAGCTGGAGCAGGAGTTCGAAGCGGACTTCCGGCGCACCGCCGCATCCCGGTTCCGCTCCGCCACCGACATCTCGGTCACCAACAGCCTCTACCACTACTACGCGGCGTTCACCGGTCGCGCCGTGGCGACGACCCGGCCGCGCACCCGGTACTACCAGACCACGGTCGCGGAGTCGCTGCGGCGGACCGAACGGCTCGTCACGCGCGGCGACGTGGACATGTTCTGCCTGAACGACGGTGGCGAGTCCGAGGTGCCCGAGGAGGTTCGGGTGCGGGTGGTGACGCAGCTGCTGGAACGCATGTTCCCGGTGCGCGCCCCATGGGAGCGCGCCGAGGTCAGTGCAGGACCGGCAGCGGAGCGGTCGGCGGCGCGATCGGACGCACCGGCCTGACGTCCTGGTCGACGCCCGCGGCCACGAGGCGCCGCTGTGCCTCGTCGGCGTCGATGTACTCGAGCGGATGCGGGGCGTCCACCGCGACGACGGAATGCACGATCGTCTCGTCGTAGACGTGGACGAGGTTGAACGAGCGCGCGCCGTCCTGCGGCCGGGTGCCGCCGACGGGGACGGTCAGGTCCTGCGCATAGCAGGTCGAGGACGCGACCGAGACGGGGATGCCGGCGAACGTCGCGAACGTCGAGTAGTGCAGGTGACCGGCGATGATGGCGCGGACGTCGCTGTCGCGCACCACGTCCGCCAGGCGGCGCTGGTCGCGCAGCTCGACGCTCGCCGCCAGCGGCAGCACGCTGGGCACGGGCGGGTGGTGCATCGCGATGATGGTGCCGAGCGGCGCCGGTGTGGCGAGCTGGCCGGCGAGCCAGTCCAGCTGCGACTGCCGCAGCTCGCCGTGGTGGGCGCCGGGCACGCTGGTGTCGAGCGTGATCAGGCGCAGCCCGTCGAGCTCGTCGACCCGGTCGATCGGTGCGAACCGGTCGCGCTCGCCGTCGTCGACGAGGGTGTCGCGGAACGCGGCGCGGTCGTCGTGGTTGCCCATCACCCAGAAGACCGGCGCGCCCAGACGCTCCGCGAAGGGCTCGACGAGTTCGCGCAGGGCGGCGTAGGCGTCCCGCTCGCCGAGGTCGACGAGGTCACCGGTGAAGACGATGCCGTCGGGACGGATGCCGGACGCCTCGATGCCGGCGAGCGCCTGCTCCAGGTGGGCGCGACCGTCGACCGTGCCGAACAGTCGCGGACCCGCGGCGCGCAGATGGGTGTCGGACAGGTGCAGCAGGACCCGCTCTGCGGCGGGGTGTTCTGCCTTTCGCATGAGATCGGTTCTCCCGTCCGCCGGGAGGCGAGGTGCCGGGTACCGGGACGGCGGACGTGGAAATGTTACCGGCATGTTTCGTGCGGACCCTGAACGGACGCGCAACAACCGGTGACATTCGTGTCGGCGATCAGCCTTCGGCGCGGGCGATGCGCAGGAAGTCGTCGACCGTGAGCTGCTCGCCCCGCGCGGTCGGATCCACGCCGGCTGCGACCAGCACGGCGGATGCTGCGGCCGCGGATCCGCCGAGCTCGCCCGAGAGCGCCTGCCGCAGCATCTTGCGGCGCTGTCCGAACGCCGCATCCACGAGCCGGAAGGTGCGTGCCCGCTCCGCCTCGGTGCCCCGGACGGCCGCATCCCGCGTGAACGCGACGAGCACGCTGTCCACCCCGGGGACGGGCCAGAACACCTGCCGGGACACGGTACCGGCGAGCCGCCAGGGCCCGTACCAGGCCGCCTTCACGCTGGGCGCGCCGTAGACCTTCGATCCGGGCGGGGCGGCGAGGCGCTCCCCCACCTCGGCCTGCACCATCACGACTCCGCGCTCGATGTGCGGGAAGGTCTCCATGAAGTGCAGCAGCACCGGCACCGACACGTTGTACGGCAGGTTGGCGATGAGCACCGTCGGCCGCCCGGGCAGATCGGTGACCCGCAGCGCGTCCGCGTCGACGACCGTCAGCGCCTCCGCCGGCACCCCGTGCGCGGCGGCGGTCTCCGGCAGCCGGGCCGCGAGGCGGTGATCGATCTCGACCGCCACGACCGTCGCGCCGGTCTCCAGCACGGCGAGGGTGAGGGACCCCAGGCCCGGCCCGACCTCGACCACGTGGTCGCCGGCACCCACGCCGCCGACCTGCACGATCTTGCGCACCGTGTTCGCGTCGACGACGAAATTCTGACCGAGCTTCTTGGTCGGCGTGACGTCGAGTTCGGCGGCGAGCGCGCGGATCTCGGCCGCGCCGAGCAGGTGCACGGTCATGCCTCCACCCTAATCGTGAGCACGTCAATCCCTCGGACCACCCCTCGACCTGGCTTAGGGTTGTCCTTCGTGAACAAGAGCGAGGCCCTCCCGACGGGCGCATTCAAGATGTCGAGCCCATTCGGTCGACGGGCGATCGGATTGTCGATCGCGGCCGCCGTGGGCGGGTTCTTGTTCGGGTTCGACTCGTCCGTGATCAACGGCGCGGTGGACTCCATCGAGGGCACGTACGAGACGAGCCCGTTCCTCACCGGCTTCGTGGTCGCCGTCGCGCTCCTCGGCTGCGCCGCGGGCGCCGTCCTCGCCGGCACCCTGTCCGACCGCTGGGGGCGCCTGCGGGTGATGATGCTCGGCGCCGTGCTGTTCTTCGTCTCCTCGGTCGGCACGGCGCTGACCTTCAGCATCCCGGACCTGTTCGTCTGGCGCATCCTCAGCGGCCTCGGCATCGGCATCGCCTCGGTCGTCGCGCCCGCCTACATCGCCGAGATCGCGCCGCGGCAGATCCGCGGGTCGCTCGCCTCGCTGCAGCAGCTCGCGATCACGCTCGGCATCTTCGGCGCGCTCCTCTCCGACGCGCTGCTCGCGACCGCCGCCGGCGGCGCGTCGCAGACCCTGTGGCTCGGGCTCGAGGCCTGGCGCTGGATGTTCCTCGTGGGCGTCATCCCCTCGGCCGTGTACGGCATCCTCGCCCTCACCATGCCGGAGTCGCCGCGCTACCTCATCGCGAAGGGCAAGTCCGACGAGGCACGGAAGATCTTCGCGCGGCTCGTCCCGTCGGTCGACCTCGACCAGACGATGCGCGACCTCACGACCGCGATCGAGGAGGACCGCAAGAACAAGGGCGCGACCCTGCGCGGCCCCCGCTTCGGCCTGCAGCCGATCGTCTGGGTCGGCATCATCCTGTCGGTGTTCCAGCAGTTCGTCGGCATCAACGTGATCTTCTATTACTCGACGACGCTCTGGAAGGCGGTCGGCTTCGACGAGGGCGATTCGCTGCTCATCAGCGTGATCACCTCGGTCACGAACGTGCTCGTCACCCTCATCGCGATCTGGCTCGTCGACCGCGTCGGGCGCAAGCCCATCCTGCTGACGGGTTCGGCGCTCATGACGCTGTCGCTCGGCACCATGGCGCTGGCGTTCGCATTCGCCGTGGAAGTCGACGGCGAGGTCTCGCTGCCGGGCGCCTGGGGGCCCATCGCGCTCATCGCCGCGAACCTGTTCGTCGTCGGGTTCGGCGCGTCGTGGGGTCCGCTCGTGTGGGTCCTCCTCGGCGAGATCTTCCCCAGCCGCATCCGTGGCAAGGCGCTCGGCGTCGCCGCGGGCGCCCAGTGGATCGCGAACTTCCTGATCACCATGTCGTTCCCGGTGATGTCGGACTGGTCGCTGCCGCTCACCTACGCCATGTACGCGGCGTTCGCTGCCCTGTCGCTCCTGTACGTCGCCTGGCGCGTGCCCGAGACGAAGGGCATGGAGCTCGAGAAGACCGAGACCCTCTTCGTGCAGATACGCATGCAGAAGTCCTGACGCATCCGCATCCGGAACCGGCCCGCCCCCTCGAGGTGCGGGCCGGTTCCGCGTTCCGCATCCCCTCCCCACTCCGCCTCCCCGGTGTCGGCGCCCCCCGGTGT
>JAEZSU010000277.1 GCA_023421635.1 Actinomycetes bacterium
ACGCCACCGCGCTGCTCGGGGTCGGCGCCGAGACCGCGATGGCGACCCAGCTGCTGCCCTCGACGGCGACCGCAGGCACGACGACCGCCGAGGCCGGCGCGGCCAAGCCCAAGCGCAAGCAGAGCCCCTGGACGTGGCCGCTCGTCGCCCTCATCGTCATCCTGCTGATCGTGCTCGGCGGGACGCTCTGGGCCATCTTCGGCAACGGCGGCGGGGCCGACGACGACGCCACGACGCCCTCGGCCACCCCCACCCGGACGTCCCAGACGCCCACGCCGTCGGCCACCCCGGTCAACGTGAACGCACTGGAGCTCACCGGCCTCAGTTGCGAGGCCGCATCCGAGAAGGTCAGCGCCGCCGGCCTCGCAGCGACGTGCGAGCAGGGCAACAACGCGCCCACCTCGGGCCAGGTCGGCCAGGTGTACCAGGTGAGCCCGACGGGCAATGTGAACCCGGGCACCGTGCTGACCCTCACGGTCTACGCCGACATGGTGCCGCTGAACGCGCCCACCGCGCCCGCCATCTCGGGCAACGCGGTCGCCGGCGGGAACATCCAGGTCACCTGGACCGGCTACCAGTGCCCCTCCGGCACGGGGAACGTGAGCGCGTACAACTTCACCGCGACGAACGCGACGTTCACCTCCACCGGGCAGTCGACGGCTGCGTTCGGTCAGGGTGAGCGCAGTGGCCAGCTGCTGGTGAACGACGCGCCGGGCCAGACCGTCATCGTCACGTACACCGTCACCTGCTCCGGCAACGGGTCCGGCGAGCAGCGCACCACCTCGGCATCGCCCGAGGCGAACGCGCAGATCGCCGCGAAGCCGAACCCGGAGCCGACGAGCACCGACGAGCCCGAGTGATCGCCCAGGATCGGCGCCGACGCGTCGGTTAGGCTGGACGACGTTGCACCCAGGGAGTCACCGTGACAGCTGTTCCACGCGTCCTCGCGGGCCGCTATCGGGTCGATGACCTCATCGGCCGCGGCGGTATGGCGAGCGTCTATCGCGGGTACGACACCACCCTCGGCCGCCCCGTCGCGCTGAAGCTGCTGAAGCGGGAGCTCGCGGAGGACGCCACGTTCCGCACCCGCTTCCGGCTGGAGGCGCAGGCGGCGTCGCGCATGGCGCACCCGACGATCGTGCGGGTGTACGACGCGGGCGAGGACGTGGAGACGACCCCGGACGGCGTCGCCCACCCGGTTCCGTACATCGTCATGGAGCTCGTCGACGGCACGCTGCTCAAGGACATCGCCGCGCAGGGACCGGTGCCCGCGGAGGATGCGGTGCGCTACGTCGACGGCATCCTCGAGGCGCTCGACTACTCGCACCGCGCCGGCGTGGTCCACCGCGACATCAAGCCCGGCAACGTCATGGTCACCCCCGCCGGACAGGTGAAGGTGATGGACTTCGGCATCGCCCGAGCGGTGTCCGACTCGTCCTCCACGGTCGCCGAGACCACGACCATCCTCGGTACCGCCTCGTACTTCTCCCCCGAACAGGCCAAGGGCGAGCCCGTCGACGCGCGCGCGGACCTGTACTCCGCTGGTGTCGTGCTGTACGAGCTGCTCTCCGGCCGGCCACCGTTCCGCGGCGACACCCCCGTCGCCGTCGCATACCAGCACGTGAGCGAGCCGCCGGTGCCGCCGTCCGAGCTGATCGAGGACCTGCCGCGCGGACTGGATGCAGTCGTGCTGCGCGCGCTCGCGAAGGACCCGTTCCAGCGATTCCAGGACGCCGCCTCGTTCCGCGACGCGCTCGGCAGCGCGTTGACCGGCAAGGAGCCGACGAAGCGGCAGCTGGGCACGCTCACGAGCGAGCTGTACGGTCCCAACCCGCGTCAGGCGCAGGAGACCGCACGGACGCTGCGGCAGCTGTCGGCCGACTCCACCATGAAGCGCACCCAGGCCGGTCCCCCGGCCGCGTGGATCTGGGCGGGGGTCGCCGTGCTCGCGGTGCTCCTGGTGTCGGTGCTGTTCTGGGTGCTGTCGATCCGCAGCGGCACGCAGCTCGCCGACCAGTCCCGCACGGTGCCGGAGGTCTCGACGATGACCTACGACCGCGCCGCGACGCTGCTCCAGGAAGCGGACCTCGTGCCCAAGCGCAAGGACGTGACCGACGACTCCATCGCCGCAGGGAACGTCGTCGGGACCGACCCCGCCGCGGGATCGCCGGTGAAGAAGGGCCAGTCGGTGACGGTGCTCGTCTCGGCCGGGCGCCAGACCGTCCTCATGCCGGCGGTGATCGGGCTGGGCGAGCAGGCGGCGCGGGACGCGATCACCTCCGCCGGCCTCGTCGTCGGCACCATCACGTCGATCAACGACCCGCAGATCGCAGCCGGCACCGTGCTGTCGGCCGACAGCACGGGCGGCAACGTCGATACCGGCGCGGAGGTCGCGCTGGGGACGACCGTGAACCTCAAGGTCGCCAGCGGCAAGGTCGTGCTGAACGACGTCACCGGCTACACGGTGGACGCGGCGACCCGTGACCTGGAGGCGAACGGCCTGCAGGTCGCCACGGTCGACGATCCGAACTGCGCAGCGACGGATCCGCGTACGGTCGGGGCGATGTCCGCAGCGCCGGGCGAGGTGCCGATCCGGTCGGAGATCACCCTCACCGTGTGCTCGGGCTGACCTCGCCCCGATGCGGCGAGAGCGCGGCGCCGCGGGCCGCGGCCCCGGTGAGCCCGAGCGATTCGAGCCAGTTCCCCAGCATCCGGTAGCCGCCGTCGGTGAGGACGCTCTCGGGATGGAACTGCACCGCCGTGATGGGCAGCCGGGTGTGGCGCAGGCCCATGACGGTGCCGGACTCGGTGCGCGCGCTGACGACGACCTCCGGCGGCAACGTCTCGGCGGGCACGGCGAGCGAGTGGTAGCGCCCCGCGGTGAACGGCGAGGGCAGTCCCTCGAACAGGGCAGACCCGTCGTGCACCACCTCGGAGGTCATCCCGTGCATGAGGTCGGCCGCGCCGGTCACCGCTGCGCCGAACGCCATCGCGACGGCCTGATGCCCGAGGCACACCCCCAGCAGCGGCACCTCGTCCGCTGCTGCGGCGGCAACCACGGCGAGCGACGCGCCGGCGTCGGCGGGGTTGCCCGGGCCGGGTGACACGACGACGCCGTCGTACCCCTCGAGGGCAGCGGCCGCCGCATCCGGGTCGATCTCGTCCGCCTCGCGCAGGTCGACGGTCGCACCGAGCTCCGTCAGGTACCCGACGAGGGTGTGGACGAAGCTGTCGTGGTTGTCGACCATGAGCACGCGGATGTCGTCGGTCATTCGACCGTGACCTCCTGCGGGTTCAGGTACGTCGCCACCCACGGGAAGACGAACGTGAAGAGCGCGTAGACGACGACCGCGAGCAGCACGAGCAGGATGAGCACCCGCACCCACCAGGGCCCGGGCAGGACGCGCCACAACGCCGCGTACATCAGGCCGCCCCGTCCGTGAGGGATGCGGGCGGGCCGTCGGCGCGGGGGGTGAACTCCTCGAACACGCTGTAGGCGATGATCCGCTCGGTCATGGCGTACATGGGACTGCAACTGGTCATCGTGAGGTAACTGCCGTTCGCCGCGACGCCGGGCTGCTGCGGAACCGGGAGCAGCACGTCACCGGCGTCCGGGGTGACGTACTCGAGCGTGCGGAACCGGTAGGTGTACCAGCCGTCCTGGGTCTCGATGACGATCGCGTCGCCGACGCGCAGGTTCGCGATCTGATTGAACGGCTTGCCGAAGGTGGTGCGGTGGCCTGCAAG
>JAEZSU010000308.1 GCA_023421635.1 Actinomycetes bacterium
GTCCGCCGCGCTCGAGGCCCTGTGGGTGCGCCTGCGCGGGGCCGACGAGGAGGCCGCCGCGGAGATCGCGAAGCGGTCCCCGGACGAGCCCCACCGCCGCATCATGCTGCTCATCGCGCGGAAGATCGCCGCGACCCTCGGCCGCGACGCCGACCTCGCCTACCGCGACCCGGAGCACCTGCTCGCCGACCTCCGCGTCGTGCAGGACTCGCTCGCCGCGGCCGGCGCGTCCCGGCAGGCGTACGGGCACCTGCAGCAGCTCATCTGGCAGGTCGAGACGTACGGGTTCCACCTGGCCGAGCTCGAGGTGCGGCAGCACTCCGCCGTGCACGAGAAGGTGCTGGCGGAGCTCGACGCCGGCGGCGAGCGCAGCGAGCTCGCCGAGGAGGTGCTCGAGGTCTTCCGCGCGATCGCGTTCGTGCAGGAGCGCTTCGGTCCCCGCGCCGCGGGCCGCTACATCGTCTCGTTCACCCGCTCGGCCGACGACCTGGCCGCCGTGCACCGGCTGGCGCGCTACGCGGTCGGTCCCGACGGCACACCGCCCGTCCTCGACGTCGTCCCGCTGTTCGAGACCTTCGCCGACCTGCAGGCGGCGCCCGGCATCCTCGCCGAGATCGTGCAGCATCCCGCGTTCGCCGCGCGCCTGGAGGCCACCGGCCGGCGCCTCGAGGTCATGCTCGGGTACTCCGACTCGTCGAAGGACGTCGGTCCCGTCGCCGCGAACCTCGCACTGTACGAGGCGCAGGCGCTCATCGCCGCGTGGGCGCAGGAGCACGACATCACGCTCACGCTCTTCCACGGCCGCGGGGGTGCCCTCGGCCGCGGCGGCGGTCCCGCGAACAGCGCGATCCTGGCGCAGCCGCCGCACTCGGTCGACGGCCGCTTCAAGCTCACCGAGCAGGGCGAGGTGATCTTCGCCCGCTACGGCGACCCGGCGATCGCGATGCGCCACATCGACCAGGTCGCCTCGGCGGTGCTGCTGGCATCCGCCCCCTCGAACGAGGAGCGCAACCGCACCGCGGCCGAGCGGTTCGCGGGCATCGCGCAGACGATGGAGACCGCGTCGAAGGAGCGCTTCTACGCGCTGGTGAAGGCCCCCGGCTTCGCCCCGTGGTTCGCGACCGTGACCCCGATGGAGGAGGTGGGACTGCTCGCCCTCGGCTCGCGCCCCGCCCGCCGCGGTCTGTCGGTCGAGTCGCTCGAGGACCTGCGGGCGATCCCGTGGGTGTTCGCGTGGACCCAGGCACGCATCAACCTCGCCGGCTGGTTCGGCCTGGGCACCGCGCTCGAGGCCGTCGGCGACGAGGCGCTGCTGCGCGACGCGTACCGCGAGTGGCCGCTGTTCCGCGCCATGATCGACAACGTCGGCATGAGCCTGGCGAAGGCGGACGACCGCATCGCCCGCGAATACCTGGCCCTCGGGGACCGCGACGACCTCGCCGCGCTCGTGCAGGAAGAGATGGCGCTCACCCGATCCTGGGTGGTGCGGATCGCCGGCGGCGCGGACCTCCTCGCGAACAAGCCGGTGTTGCAGCGCGCGGTGAAGCTCCGCAGCCCGTACGTGGACGCGCTGTCGCTGCTGCAGCTGCGGGCGCTGCGCGCCCTCCGCGACGCGCCGCAGGACGTGCCCGCCGACCCCGAGCTGCAGCGGCTGCTGCTGCTGTCGGTGTCCGGCGTGGCCGCCGGTCTGCAGAATACCGGCTGACCCGCATCCGTCCGCTCCTGACCGCGAGATGGGTTCTGGGCGCCGAGATAGCGGGGTCACCCCACGGTCTCGGCGCGCAGAACCCATCTCGGCGTCAAGGGGTTCCAGGGGTTCGAGGGGCGGCGAGGTCAGTCGAGGCGGGTGTCGGCGGCGTGACGGGCGAGACTGCGGCCGTAGCGGTCGGTGAGCTGCACCATGAGGTCGGGGGTGTCGCGGTCGAGGCCGAACACGTACCCGGGGAAGTCGAGTTCCTGCTGCCGGGCCCAGATCTCGTCGAGCTGATCCGGCGACACCACGATGGCGGGGTCCCCCACGGCGACCCAGCCGATCGGCACGACGCTCCGCTCCGGCAGGTGGGTGCGCAGGTGCACGACCGCGTTGATCCGCACTTCGCTGCGGTCGCCGATTACCGCACCGTTGAACACCCGCACCCCGGTGGCGAGGAACACCTCGGCGCCGACGACCGCCCCCGAGATGCTCGCCATCGGTCCCACGAGCGTGTGGTCGCCGATGTGCACGGCGTTCGCCGCGCTCGCGCGCACGACCGCGTTCTCCATCACGATGACGTGCTCGCCGAGCGTGATCGGCCCGCCCTCCGCCGTGACGACGGCGCCGTGCAGCACCTGGCACTCCGGCCCGATCGTCACGTCCCCGCTGACCACCGCGGTCGGGGCGACCACGGCCGTGGGATGGATGCGGGGCCGGACCCCGAGATGCTCGAACTGCATGCGTGCTCCCTCCGGTGGAGGTCAGCGTAGGGGGCGCGCGCAGCCGCGTCGAGGGCACGGGTCCCCGCACCGCGCGGGGCTAGCGTGGCCGCGTGGAACCGCACACCCCCGCACCCCCCGCCGCATCCCGGGTGTCGATGCTGACACTCGCCGGATTCGTCGTGGGCTCGATGATCGGCGCGGGCGTGTTCTCCCTGCCCGGGGCGTTCGCCGCCGACACCGGGGTCGCCGGCACCCTCATCGCCTGGGCGATCGCGGGCGGGGGGATGCTGACCCTCGCCCTGGTCTTCCAGCTCCTGGCCGTGCGGCGGCCCGAGATGGACGCCGGGGTGTACAGCTACGCGCGGGCGGGGTTCGGCCGGTTCGCCGGGTTCTTCTCCGCATTCGGATACTGGGCGAGCGCGTGCGCCGGCAACGTCTTCTACTGGGTGTTCATCATGTCCACCCTCGCCCCGATCGCACCCGTACTCGGCGAGGGAGACACGCTCATCGCGGTCGCGCTCTCCTCGGTCGGGGTGTGGGCGTTCTTCCTGCTCATCCGGCGGGGCGTCCGGCAGGCGGCCTCGCTGAACCGGGTGGTGAGCATCGCGAAGACCGTGCCGATCGTGGTGTTCGTCGTGCTGTGCCTGACCGTGTTCGATCCGGCCGTCTTCGCGGCGAACTGGGACGGCGGTCCCGCGGCCGGGCCGCTGTTCGACCAGGTGCGCGCGACCATGCTCGTCACCGTGTTCGTCTTCATCGGCGTGGAGGGGGCGAGCGTGAACTCGCGGCATGCGCGGAACCGGAAGGACGTGGGCCGGGCGACCCTGCTCGGCTTCGCCAGCGTGCTGTCGGTGTTCGCGTCGGTGACGATCGTGTCGTACGGGGTGCTCCCCCGCGCCGAGATCGCCGCGCTCGACGAGCCGTCCATGGGCGGGGTGCTCGCCGCCGCCGTCGGCCCGTGGGGCGCCGTGCTGGTGAGCGTCGCACTGCTGGTCGCGGTGCTCGGCGCCTACCTCGCGTGGACGCTCATGGCGGCGGAGGTGCTCCTCGCCGCCGCCCGGGCGGGCGACCTGCCGCAGACGCTCGGCCGCACGGACGCGAGGGACACCCCGGTCGCGGCGGTGCTCCTGTCGACCGGCCTCGTGCAGGCGATGCTCGTGCTCGTGCTGTTCGCGCAGGACGCATTCGACGTGGCGCTCGCGCTCACCAGCGCACTCGTGCTGTTCCCGTTCCTGCTCTCCGCCGGGTATGCGCTCAAGCTCGTCCTCACCGGACGTCGACGCGGCGAGCGGTTCCGCATCCGGGATGCGGTCGTCGCGGTGCTCGCGACCGGGTACACCGTGTTCCTCCTGCTCGCCGCGGGACCCGAGTACCTCCTGGTGTCGCTCCTGATCATCGTGCCGGGGACCGCGCTGTTCGCCGCCGCCCGCCGCCGCGCCGGGGAGCGGGTGTTCACCCCGGGCGAGTGGGTCGCGTTCGCGCTGACCGCGGCCGGCGCGGCAGCCGCCCTCCTCCTCCTCGCGACCGGCGTCGTCACACTGTGAGTCCGCCGACGGAGCGGCGCCGCCGCGCGGAGTAGGCTGACACCGTCCGCATCCACTGGGACCGCTCCACCCGCGCGTCTTCCCACTCCCCCGAGAGTTCCACTGTGCCCGAGACCGTCCTGCCTGCTTCCGTCGCGCCCGTGTTCGAGGAGGTGATCCGTCGCAACCCCGGCGAACGCGAGTTCCACCAGGCCGTGCGCGAGGTGCTCGAATCCCTCGGCCCCGTCGTCACGAAGCACCCCGAGTACGCCGACGCCGAGGTCATCCGCCGCCTCTGCGAGCCCGAGCGGCAGATCATCTTCCGCGTGCCGTGGACGGACGACAACGGCCGCGTGCAGCTGAACCGCGGGTTCCGCGTCGAGTTCAACTCGGCGCTCGGCCCGTTCAAGGGCGGGCTTCGCTTCCACCCGAGCGTGTACCTCGGCATCGTCAAGTTCCTCGGCTTCGAGCAGATCTTCAAGAACTCCCTCACGGGGCTCCCGATCGGCGGCGGCAAGGGCGGTTCGGACTTCGACCCGAAGGGCCGCTCCGAGGCCGAGGTCATGCGCTTCTGCCAGTCGTTCATGACGGAGCTGTACCGGCACCTGGGCGAGCACACCGACGTGCCCGCCGGTGACATCGGCGTCGGTACGCGCGAGATCGGCTACATGTTCGGTCAGTACAAGCGCATCACCAACCGCTGGGAGGCGGGCGTCCTCACCGGCAAGGGCCTCACCTGGGGCGGGTCGCAGGTGCGGACCGAGGCGACCGGCTACGGCACGGTGTTCTTCGTCGACGAGATCCTGCGCGCCGCGGGCGACGGCATGGAGGGCAAGCGCGCCGTCGTGTCCGGCTCGGGCAACGTCGCGATCTACGCGATCGAGAAGATCCAGCAGCTCGGCGGCACCGTGATCGCCTGCTCCGACTCGAACGGGTACATCGTCGACGAGGCCGGCATCGACCTCGAGCTCGTCAAGGAGATCAAGAACGGCCGCCGCGGCCGCATCTCGGAGTACACCGAGCGCCGCCCGCAGGCCCGGTACGTCGACGGCGGCTCCATCTGGGACGTGCCGTGCGAGATCGCGCTCCCCTGCGCCACCCAGAACGAGCTGGACGAGGACGGCGCCGCATCCCTCGTCCGCGGCGGATGCCTCGTGGTCGCCGAGGGCGCGAACATGCCCACCACCCCGGCGGCGGTGCGGGTGCTCCGCGGGGCCGGCGTGAAGTTCGCGCCCGGCAAGGCCGTGAACGCCGGCGGCGTGTCCACCAGCGCGCTGGAGATGCAGCAGAACGCCTCGCGCGACTCGTGGAGCTTCGAGTACACCGAGGAGCGTCTCGCCGAGATCATGCGTTCCATCCACGACCGCTGCCTCGAGACCGCGGATGCCTACGGCACCCCCGGGGACTACGTCGCCGGTGCGAACATCGCCGGGTTCATCCGCGTCGCCGACGCCATGCTGGCGCTCGGCGTCGTCTGACCCGTCACCGCTCGACGA
>JAEZSU010000334.1 GCA_023421635.1 Actinomycetes bacterium
GCGCCGAAGGGCTCATGCTCGTGATCTACCACCCCGAGCCGGGATCGAGCGACGCCGAGAAGCTGGCGCTGCTGGCCTCAGCAGGACTGCCCGCCCGCCGGTCGTAGCACCCGCCGGTTGTAGCACCCGCCGACTCGACACCGGACCTCAGGTCTGCGTCGTTCCCGGCGAGGACCGCCTCGTCGTCGGAGGCGTCGCCGCCGACGAGGCGGGTGCGGCGCCGGCGTCCGCCTCATCCTCTTCGTGGGTGCCGTGCTTCGCCTTGTCCGCATCGCTCCGACGGTCCCACCCCGGGCGTCGCAGCGCATAGAAGAGCAGCGGCGGCGCACCCAGCACGACGATCACGAGTCCCACGATCCACGGGTACGCCACGGGCGAGAACGCCGTGAACCCGGTCGGGGGGATGAACGCGAGGACGAAGGCGGCGAGGCACCCGACGAATCCGAGCCCTGCGACGAGGTTCATCGCCGGCACCCGGTAGGTGCGCTTGACGTTCGGCTCCTTGCGGCGCAGCACGATCGCGGCGGCGAACATGAGCATGTACATGATGAGATACAGCGCCGCCGCCATGTCGATGAGCGCGACGAATGCGGCGCTCACGTTCGGGACGATCACGAAGATCGCCGCGAGGATCGTGACGATGGTGCCCTGCAGCATGAGGATGCCCGACTGGATGCCTGCCTTGTTCCGCTTCTGCAGCACCGGCGGCAGCAGGCCCGTTTCCGCCGCGGCGAGCAGGCCCTTGGAGGGACCGGCGATCCAGGTGATCACGGAGGCCAGTGCGCCGGCCGCGATGAGCGCCGACACGATCGCAGTCCCCCAGCTCAGGTCCCACGTGTCGAAGTAGGCCTGGAACGCGAGCATGATCCCGTTCGTGAGCCCGAGCTCCTTCTCCGGCACGGCGATCGAGATCGCGAGCGTCGGCAGGATGAACACGAGCAGGATGAGGATCGACGCCAGCAGCACCGACCGGGGGTACCCGCGCCCCGGGTCCTTCATCTGGTTCACGTGCACCGCATTGACCTCCATGCCCGCGTAGGCGAGCACGTTGGAGACGATCAGCACGATGGATGCGATGCCGGTGAAGGGTGGGATGATCGCCGAGGCTTCCAGGGGGACCTCGCTCTTCTGCCCGGTGCCGAGCCAGATGAAGCCGAACACGATGAGCAGCACCGCGGGAAGGATCGTGCCGATGATGCCGCCCCACGACCCGAGCTTGGCGAAGAGGTTGCCGCCGCGCAGCGTGATCAGGGTCGACCCCCAGTACAGCACCAGGATGACGATCGCGGTGAAGAGCCCGGAGTTCGACAGATTCGGGTCGACGAAGACGAACGCGATGGCGGCGGCGATGAACGCGATCTGCGTGGGATACCAGACCACGTTCTGGATCCACTGGAGCCAGACCGCGGTGAAGCCCCAGCGGTTGCCGAAGGCCTCCCGGACCCACACGTACACGCCGCCCTTCCAGCCTGTGGCCAGTTCGGCGGCCACCAGAGCCGTGGGGATGAGGAACAGGATGGCCGGGATGATGTACAGCGTCACGCTCCCGAGGCCGTAGACCGCCATCGCGGGGAGCGAGCGGAGGCTCGCGACCACCACCAGCGTCAGGATCGCCAGCTGGAAGACCCCGAGGTAGTTGGTGACGCGTTTGCTGGAGGTGAGCGGGTGATTGGATGCGGCCTGAGCCGCTGCATCCGATGTCTGGTTCGATGTACTCGACATGTCGTTTCCGTCTCAGTGGTGGAACGCCGGGTGCTGGCCCTCGACCGGCATGGCCGACTCGAGCGCGTCGAGGTACGCGGTCTCGGTCTCGATGGCGGCGAGGAGTTCGGCGGCGAGGTCCATGCTCAGCCCGTTGCGGACGACGATGCGCTGCACGGTCAGGTCCGCGAGGTCGTCCGGCATGGGATACGCCGGGACGAGCCACCCCTTCTGCCGGAGCCGGTCCTGCAGGTGGTAGAGGTTCCAGTTCTTCGTGTGGCCGTCCTTCAGATACCACGCGAAGACGGGGATGTCGCTGCCGTCGTTCCAGAGCTCGAATGCGTCGAGTTTGGCGATGCCCTCGGACAGGAACTTCGCGACGTTCTGCGATGCCTGCTGCACCGCGCGGTACCCCTCGAACCCCAGGCGCAGGAACATGTAGTACTGCAGCAGCACCTGCGCGCCGGGCCGGGAGAAGTTCAGGGCGAAGGTCGGCATCTCGCCACCGAGGTAGCTCACCTCGAACACGAGGTCGTCGGGCAGCCACTCGGTGTCGCGCCACACCACCCAGCCGAGCCCCGGGTAGACCAGTCCGTACTTGTGGCCCGACGTGCTGATCGAGTGCACGCGCTCGAGCCGGAAGTCCCAGACGAGGTCGGGCTGCAGGAAGGGCGCGATCATCGCGCCGGATGCGCCGTCCACGTGGATCGGGATGTCGAGTCCGGTCTTGGCCTGGATCTCGTCCAGGGCCTTCGCGATCTGCGCAACCGGCTCGTACATCCCGGTGTAGGTGACGCCCATGATCGCCACGACGCCGATCGTGTTCTCGTCGACGTACTTCTCCAGGTCGTACCCGTCGAGCGTCTTGTGGTCCATGGAGATCGGGACGAAGCGCGGCTCGACGTCGAAGTAGTTGCAGAACTTCTCCCAGCAGACCTGGACGGCTGAGGACATCACCAGGTTCGGTTGCGAGGTGTCCTTGCCGGCGGCTCGGCGGGCGTGCTGCCAGCGCCGTTTGAAGGCGAGGCCGCCCAGCATGCACGCCTCGGAGGAGCCGATGGTCGAGGTGCCGATGCTGTGCGAGGCGTCGGGCGCGTTCCAGAGGTTGGCGAGCATGTGCCAGCAGTTGTCCTCGATGGCCGCGGTCTGCGGGTACTCGTCCTTGTCGATCATGTTCTTGTCGAAGGATGCCTCGTAGACCTGCTTGGCGTCCTCGTCCATCCAGGTACCGACGAAGGTCGCGAGGTTCAGCCGCGAGTTACCGTCGAGCATCGTCTCGTCGTCGACGATCTGCTTGGCGGTGTCGGGGAGAGACTCCTGCTGCGGCAGGACGTGTCGAGGTGCGATCGTGGCTTCGCCCGGCCGGGCGAACCGCGGCGTGAGGTCGTTGTCGGCCTGCTGATTGCTCATGAGATGCTCCTGTCTCGCGGTGAGTGCCGAAGAGACGCCGCAACGCCGCCGCCGCACCTGTGCTCGGAGGTCTGAGATGGATGACCGCCTACGTGCACGAAGCTAGGTCCGCGCGCCCCGCTGACACAGGGCCTTACGGCCCCGATTCGGAATACCCGGCCGCACCCGGATGCGCCGCATCCCGCTTACATTCGTATATCGACTATTTAAGTAGTCTCGGTATACTTATGACCCGTAGAGGTCGTCGAACGGAGAGGATCGGGCATGAACTGGTGGAAATGGGCGGCCGCCGCCCTCGTCGCAGCCCTCGTGACGTGGTGCTTCTTCCTGAACCCGCTGATCACCGCAGGCGCGCTCGGCGCGGTGGTGGCCGTGGGCGCCGCGTACATCTTTTTCGTCGTCTTCAGGCAGCCCCGCCGGGCCACGAGTCTCGACGAGATCTCGGGTCGCGGCTGGCGCACCGTCGATCTCGGGTCGGAGACCATCAGCGGGAACGGCTCGCGGTACGCCATCTTCGTCCGCCGCGGCACCTCGGCCAACGTGATCGTCCACTTCTCCGGAGGCGGCGCGTGCTGGGACGGCGTCACGGCATCGCAGCCGATCACTCCCCTCCGGATGCTGCGCGGCTACACACGCGACCTGAGAGCCTTCTACTTCGCGTCGCTGTCACGACTGTTCCCGGCGGCGCTGACGGGTATGGCCAACCGTCGCGACAAGGACAACCCGTTCCGCGACTGGACGTTCGTGTTCATCCCTTACAGCACCGGGGATCTCCACGTCGGGAACACCGTGAACACCTACTCACACGAGGGACGCGACATCACCGTCCATCACCGAGGCGGCGCGAACGCGCGCGCAGCGCTGGCGTGGGTGTTCTCGAACTGCCGCGACGTAGAGCACGTGCTGGTCTCCGGGGAGAGTTCGGGAGCGTGGGCGTCGGCGTTCTATGCACCGACGGTCGCCGACCACTATCCCGGCGCGCGGATCTCCTGCCTCTCGGACGGTGCGGGGATCGTCTCCTCCCGTTGGCCGGAACTGTTCGAGCGGGTCTGGAACGCAGCACCGGCCGAACGACTCGGATTCGAGGTGCACGAGGATCCCTATCACGACGCGCTCGTCCACCGGATCGACGGACGACAGCGGCAGATCACCTACCTGCACGCCAAGACGCGCTACGACGACACGCTGACCCGCTTCGGCGCCGCCCTGAACGGGGTGTCCACCACGACGGATCGGTTCATCGACGAGTGGGCCTCGGACACGGGGGCCACCATGCGGCGGCTAAGCGAATCCCCGCTGGATTACCGATACTTCCTCACCGACTGGGGGGAGAACCCCAGACGGCGCACCACTGCGCACACCATGACGACGAACGAGCTGTTCCACACGTGCCGGTCGGAGGGGATCGCCTACTCGCACTGGCTCGCGCGGAACGTCATCGACGACGACCCGCTCTCCCTCGGCGGGAGTCTGCTCGCACGGCTCGACGCACCGGCACCGTGACCGCGAGCGGCACGTCTCCGCGGCAGGATGGGGGCATGACGGATGCGCCGATCCCGGGCCGGCGCGAGAGGAAGAAGGCCGCGACGCGCGCGACCATCCTCGACGCGGCCATCCCGCTCTTCCTCGAACGCGGCTTCGAGGCCGTGACTGTCCGCGAGATCGCGGACAGGGCCGACGTGACGCCGCGGACCGTCTTCCAGCACTTCCCCCAGAAGGAGGCGCTGCTGTTCGCCGACGAGGATGCGCAGCACCGGCGGCTCGTCGAGGCGGTGCGAGATCGCGGCCCGGGGACCACGGTGTCCGCGGCCCTCACGCGGCACTACCTGGCCGAGATCGCTGAGATGAACTCGGACTCCCAGCGGAAGCTCCTCGCGGTCATGGAGCAGGCGCCCTCGGTGATCGACTACGCCGAGAAGATGTGGGTGCGCCACGAAGACGCGCTGATCGCGGAGATCACCCGCGAGCTCGGGCTCGACACCCCGAGCGACGAGGTGCGCCTGTACGTGAGGTTCGCCCTCCAGATTCAGCTCGTCGCGCGACGCGCCCCCGACCCGGAGGCGACCATCCGCGCTGGGTTCGCCCTGCTCGACGACGGCTGGGAGCGGTACTGCCGCGAGATCGGCGTCCCCTCGATCTGACGCGCTCCGTGTGGGCGGAGCGGCCGCGGCGCGTCCTCACACGCCGGACTGCGCCGCATCCGGGACCGGGTGCTCGTCCGTGGTGCGCGCGTCGGTCAGGGTGAGCGCCCCCACGGCGGCGAGGAGCCCCACCGCAACGGCGAGGACGACGAAGACGACCTGCTCGCCGTGGAAGAAGGACGCGACGAAGCCGGGGGTCCACGTCCCGTCGGGCAGCACGGTCGCGACGAGCGCGGCGATGAGGGTGCCGACCACGGCGGTGCCGACGCTGGTGCCGACCTCCTGCGCGGTGTCGTTCATGGCGGCGCCCATCGACGTGCGGTTGCCGGGCATGGCCGCGACGAGGGCCACCGCGCAGACCGTCAGGACGGTGCGCAGCCCTGCGGTCAGCACGACCATGGCGATCACGATCTCCAGATAGTCGAACTCGACAGCCCAGGCCATGAACCCGAGACCGACGGTCAGCAGGGCGGCGCCGACGAGGCAGGTGATGCGGTGCCCGAACCGGCGCACCAGCCATTCGGTGAGTGGCGTGGCAAGGATCATCGTGGCGATCATGGGGAGGATCGCCAGGCCCGCCTCGAGCGGTGACCAGCCCCACGCGTACTGGAAGTGCAGCACCAACGCGAACATGACGCCTGCCATCGCGACCGACGTGCCGATCTGCGCGATCGCGGCGCCGCGCACGGTGCCGCTCCGCAACAGCGCGAGATCCAGCATCGGCGACGCGGCACGGCGTTCGCGGAGGATGAAGAGCACGAGGGATGCTGCGGCGCCGAGTACGACGGCGAGGGTGATCGGCGACATCCATCCGTGCTCGACGCCGCTCGTCAGCGCGAAGCAGGCGAGACCGATGGTGAGGATGCTGAGGACCGCGCCGGGCAGATCGAGGCGGTCCGTCGTGAGGCCTTCGGCGGTGTCGGCGCGGACGCCGAAGTGGACGCCGGCCGCGGCGATGAGTGCGATGGGGGCGTTCACGAGCAGCAGCCACTGCCACGGCAGGTGGGCGAGCATCGTGCCGCCGAGGAGCGGGCCGAGGACGAAGCCCGACATGCCGACCACCATCATCAGGGTGATCGCCCGCATCCGGAGCTTCTCGCCGTCGAACAGCCGGAAGACGAGCGATGTGGTGATGGGTGCCATCGCGGCCGCCGCGACGCCGAGGGCGGCGCGCAGGGCGATGAGTTCACCGGTCGAGGTCACGAGCAGCACGGCGAGACTGACGAGGCCGAACAGCGCGAGCCCGACCTGCAGCACGCGGCGGCGCCCGAACCGGTCCGCGATGGAGCCGGCGGTCAGGAGCAGTCCCCCGAAGGTGAGCGAGTAGGCGCCGGTGATCCACTGCAGCGCCGTGGTGTCCCCGCCGAGGTCGCGGCCGATCGTGGGCAGGGCGATGGACAGCAGCGTGTTGTCGACCATCTCGACGAAGAAGGCCAGACAGAGCGCGGCGAGGGGGATCCACGCCGCCTTCATGGACGGGTAGGTGCGCGGTGCGGCGACGGTCGGCGTGGTGCTCATGAGGATCCCTCACATTTCTCGAACAGCGTTCGGTTGTCGAACACCGTTCGAACAGTAGAACGTTGTTCGAGAACACGCAAGAGCCTCCCCGCCCGCACGACGCCGGTGTGGTGGGATGGGTCCATGGCAACAGCCCCGCAGCGTGGTGAGGCTCCCCCGCGATCGCCCGGTCCGCGCACGCGTTCCCGGGCCTCGCACTCCCTGGAGTCCGTGCTCTCCGGTGCCGTCGGGATCCTCGACGAGTCCGGCCCCGCGGGGCTGACGATCCGCGCCCTCGCCACCCGGCTGGGGGGCGGCGCCGCCAGCGTGTACTGGTACGTCTCGGGGCGGGAGGAGCTCCTCAACCTCGCGGCGGACTGGGTGCTCGCGGGCGTCCTCGAGGCGACGAAGGATGCGGGTGCCGGCGACCCGATCGACGACCTCCGCCACATCGCCGTCGCGACGTTCGACGCGATCGTGGACCGGCCGTGGCTCGGCGGCTACGTCCTGCGGGACACCGCGGTCCAGACGCACTCGGTGCAGCTGTACGAACGCATCGGCGAGCAGGTCATGCGCCTCGGACTCACGCCGCGCCAGACGTTCCATGCGACCTCCGCGCTCGTCGGCTTCGTGATCGGCATCGCCGCCGACATGGGGCAGGAGCCACCCGCCGCCGGCGGCTCGGGACCCGCCGGCGCGATGGCCGAGGCGACCGCCCAGTGGCGCGCGCTCGACCCAGCCCGGTTCCCCTTCATCCACCACATCCTCGAGGAGTTCGAGGGCCACGACGACCGCGAGCTGTTCCTCGGCGGCCTCGATCTCCTCCTCGCCGGGCTCCGGCTCCAGGCGGACGCGAAACGACGTGCCTGAGCCCGGCATCCTTTCGACGAAGCTGCATGTGCCGCGACCGCGGGCTGCGAGCATCGTCAGACCGCGCCTGGTGCGGATGCTGGCGAGCGACGCGGCCGCGGTGACCCTGGTCGCCGCGCCCGCCGGGTTCGGCAAGACCACCGCCGTCGTCGAGTGGCTGGCATCCGAC
>JAEZSU010000352.1 GCA_023421635.1 Actinomycetes bacterium
CGGCTGAACTCCGCCGCAAGCGCCACCGTGCCGTAGTCGCGCCCCCACTGCGTGTGCAGCTCGGCGTCGCGGGCCAGTCGTTCCACGATGTCGAGGTCGGTGGCGACCTGCGCCCGTGCCGAGGGCCGCTGGATCTTGATCACGACGCGTTCGCCGCCGAGCAGGGTCGCCGCGTGCACCTGCGCGACGGATGCGGCCGCCAGCGGCTCCTCGTCCACCTCGGCGAACACGGACTCGAGCGGAGCGCGCAGCTGCGCCTCGATCGCACCGCGCGCCTCCGACCACGGGATCGGGGTGCTCTCCATCTGCAGCGTCGACAGCGTGCGGATGATCTCGGGCGGGAGCAGGTCGTCGCGCGCCGAGAGCACCTGGCCGATCTTGATGAAGGTCACGCCCGCCTCGTTGATCGCCGCGACCAGCGCGGTGGGCAGGTCATCGCCGACGCCGCTCCGGCGGTGCCGGTACGCGCCCAGTCCGTGCCGGGAGGCGATCCCGATGATCTGCGCGTACCGGCGGGCGCGCTCACGGCGGCGGAACGCCTCGCGCACGAACGAGACCGGGTTCACGAACGGACGGGACGGCCAGAGGAACTCCAGCCCGACGAGCGCCACCATCACGATCGCGAACATCCAGCCGAGCGTCAGCGCGAGGAAGAGGAATGCGAGCGGACCGTCGACGTCGAGTGTGCCGTCGCGCATGACGCCTGCCTCGCCGAGCGCCCAATACGCCACCGGGCTCAGCACCAGGAAGACGATCGCCGCGGTGACCACCGACCGGAACCACCCCACCGGGGTGTCGAGCAGCCGGCGGCTCCCCCACCCGGCCGCGAGCGAGAAGACGGCGATGACCACCGCCGCCCAGATCCAGATGCCGATGTCCACGAGCGCTCCCGTCCGCCGCGGCACCCTCGACCGCCACCCCCAGGGTATCCGCGGGATCCGTCGAGGGGAGCGGGGATTCCGCCGCATCCCACCACGCAGATCAGGTGATTCGGCGAGATCAGGCCGTTCTCACCCCGAATCGGCCTGCGTCGGCCGAATCACCTGATTCGGATGCGGGCGGCCCTCCGGCCGCCGATCGCCCGCCGTGCCGCCGCGGGCCACCGCATCCCCTCGGCGCACGCGGCCGGAACCGCCTTGGGCCGGCGCGGGCACGACCCCGAGCGCGACCGCCCCTCGCCGAATCAGGTGATTCGGCGAGATCAGGCCGTTCTCACCCCGCATCGGCCTGCGTCGGCCGAATCACCTGATCCGGTGCGGCGTCACGGAGGCACGGCGACCAGGCAGGGTCACCGGGGTCACGGCACGACCGCGTCAGGCGGATGCGGTGGCGGCGGCAGCCGCCTCGTCCTCCGTCGTCGCGACGAGCTGGCCGCAGGCGCCGTCGATCTCCTTGCCTCGGGTGTCGCGGAGGGTCGTGGGGATGCCGGCGTCGTTCAGGCGTCGCACGAACTCGTTCTGCACGGCCGGCTCGGAGGAGGTCCACACCGACCCGGGCGTCGGGTTCAGCGGGATGGGGTTCACGTGCACCCAGCCGCGACCGCGGGCGTTGAGCTTCTCCGCGAGGAGGTCCGCGCGCCAGGCGTGGTCGTTCATGTCCTTGATGAGGGCGTACTCGATCGACACGCGGCGCCCGGTCTTCTCGAAGTACTCGCGGGCGGCGTCGAGCGCCTCGTCGACCTTCCAGCGGGAGTTCACCGGGATGAGCTCGTCGCGCAGCTGGTCGTCGGGGGCGTGCAGCGACAGTGCGAAAGTGACCGGCACGTCCTCGTCGGCGAGCTTGCGGATGGCGGGCACGAGGCCGACGGTCGAGACCGTGATGCCGCGCGCGCTCATGCCGAGGCCGTGCTTCTTGTCGGTCATGACGCGGACGGCGTGCATGACGCGGGCGTAGTTCGCCAGCGGCTCGCCCATGCCCATGAAGACGATGTTGGTGACGCGCTCGTCGGCGTGGCCGACCTTGCGCGGGTCGCCGAGGCCGCCGTCGCGGATGAGGCGGTTCGCCCGGACGACCTGCTCGATGATCTCCGCCGCCGACATGTTGCGGGTGAGCCCCGCCTGCCCGGTGGCGCAGAACGGGCAGTTCATGCCGCATCCGGCCTGGCTCGAGACGCAGAGGGTGATGCGGCCGGGGTAGCGCATGAGCACCGATTCCACGAGGGCGCCGTCGTGCAGCTTCCACAAGAACTTGATCGTGTCGCCGCGGTCGGTCTCCAGGCGCCGCACCTCGGTGAGCAGCGGCGGCAGGAGCCCTGCGACGAGCTCGTCGCGCGTGCCCGCGGGCAGGTCGGTCATCCGCTCCGGGTCGGAGGTGTAATGCGTGAAGTAGTGCTTCTCCAGCTGGCCGGCGCGGAAGCCCGGGAGGCCGAGCTCCTTCACCTTCTCGACGCGCGCCTCGGGGGTGAGGTCGGCGAGGTGGACGGGCGGCTTGCCGCGCTTGGGGCTGGCGAACTGCAGCAGCGGGCGCCCCTCGGCGTCCTTCTGCTGGGACCACCCCTCCGTGCGGGGGCGCACCTGACGGGGTTTCGTGGTGCGCACGGGAGAGGAATCGGTCATGCTCCCAGGGTACGCGAGCGATCTGGACGGATGCCGGGCGGGCTCACACCGGCAGCAGCAGGTAGATCGCGCCGAGCACGGTGAGCACGATGACGAGCCGTTCGCACAGCGTCTGGTCGATGCGGCGGGCGATGCGCCGGCCCAGGAAGGCGGACGCCACCACGACCGGCGCGAGGACGAGCACGATGAGCAGCCCCGGGCCGGTGATCATGCCCAGCCCCACCAGGAACGGGACCTTCGCGACGTTCACCACCGCGAAGAACCAGGCGCTCGTGCCGAGGAAGGCGAGCACCGGGAAGCGCATCGACAGGAAGTACATCGACATGACGGGTCCCGCCGCGTTGGCCACCATGGTGGTGAACCCGCCGAGCCCGCCGTACACGGCGCCCGCGACCCGGTGCGGGCGCGCATCGGATGCGGGTGGCGCCGTCCTGCGGCGCCACAGCGTGAAGCCGACGACGGCGAGCAGCAGCACCCCGATCGCCCGGCGCACGAGGTCGTCCCCGGCGAACGCGAGGAACACCACGCCCACCAGCATCCCGACCGCGACCGCGGGGATGAGCCGTACGAGCGCGCGGAGGTCGGCCTCGCGCCGGTACGCCCACAGCGCGAACGCGTCGCCCACGATGAGCAGCAGCAGGATCGTGCCGGTGGACTGCTTGGCGGGCAGCACGGCGGCGAACAGGGCGACCGCGACCGTCCCGCCGCCCGGGAGCGCGGCCTTGGAGAGTCCGATGACGACGGCGGCGAGTGCCAGCAGCACCCAGCCGAGGACGGTCAGCTCCGGCATCGTCGGGAAGGGGCTCGCACCCTCCCACCGTACGGGGTGGCGCGCCGGGTCAAGGGCCGCGTCGCCGATGAGTGGCAGCGGTAGCGTGCTGGGCGTGAGCGACGTGGAGATCCGACCCATCCGCCAGGACGACGCCGGGGAGGTCATGACGCTGCAGCGGGCGGCGTTCGTGACGGAGGCGCAGATCTACGACGACCCCCACATGCCGGTGTTCACCCAGACCCTCGACGAGGTGCGCCTCGAACTCGAGGAGAACCTCGGCTGCGTGGCGGTGCGGGGCGCCCGCATCGTCGGGGCCGCGCGCGCTCGCGCCGACGGCGCACTCCTGCTCATCGGCCGCATCGCGATCGCCCCGGACCAGCAGGGCGAGGGCATCGGCTCACTGCTGCTCGCGGCGATCGAGGAACGCGGCCGCGAGGCCGGCTGCACCGAGGCGGAGCTGTTCACCGGCTCGCTCAGCGAGGCGAACCTGCGCCTGTACGAACGCGAGGGGTACCGCGAGAGCGAGCGGATCCCGGGCGAGGGCAGCGACCAGATCTTCCTGCGCAAGCCCCTCGCCTGAGCCCGGCTATCCGGTGGCGGCCTCGCCGGTCACGATCGAGGCGCGCTCGCGCCAGGTGCGCGCCTTCACCCTGTCGAGGGCGACCTGGCGGCGCATGGCGTCGGCCTTCTCGTACAGCGACGGGTCGCCGTAGCTGGTCAGCACCTTCACCAGCACGGGCAGCAGCTCGATCATGAAGAAGAGCGCCGCGATGAGCCAGTGCGCCCATCCGAGGATCGGCTCGCGCTGCGACAGCCGGTCGAGCGCGGCGATCTGGCTCAGCATCCCCTCCGCCCCCGCGTTCGTGCCGGCGACGGTCGCGGCGCGCTCGTTGTACGCGGCGAGCGCGGCGTCGTACTGCTCGCGCGCGGCGGGCAGCTGGTCCTGCGCCTGCTCCTTGTTGCGCTCGGCGGCGCCGGCCGCAGCCTCGGTGCCTGCGGCGTTCGCGGCGGTGAGCCCGGCGGTGGCCTGCTGCAGCTGGGCGGACAGGTCGTCGTACGCCGTCTGCGCCTGCGCGAGCTGCGCGGTCGCGGCGTCGAGGCTCGCACCCTGCCCCGGCACCCCGGTGCAGCCGGGCACGGTTCCCGCGCCCTCGCCGGTGAGCTCGCACTGGTACAGCGCACGCGCCTGGTCGATCACGGCCTGCTGCGCGGTGAGCTGCGCGGTGAGCTGGTCGACGCCCTCCTGCGCCGCGACGGATTCCGCCGAGGCACTCGACGTGCCCGCGACGATGCCGGTGGCGGCCTGGTTCTCGAGGTCGGTGACCCGGGCGGTCGCAGCATCCAGCGCCTGCTTCTCCGGGCCGTTCACGAGGGCGTCCTGATCGGACTGGGCCTGCGCGACGTTGACGGAGGTGACCTCGCGGGCGATGTCGTTGTGGAAGATCTGCAGCACGAGGGGCTCGGCCACGACGATGCCGATGAGGGCCGCCATGATGACGCGGGGCAGCGCGAGGCCGATGAGGCGCAGGACGCTGCGGGTCGCCCGCATCGTGGAGGTGAGGAAGCGGTCGAGGTTGAAGATGATGAGCGCCCACACGATGGCGAGCGGCACGGCCAGCCACACCGAGATGCGGACACCGGTGACGAGTGCGAACACCATCGAGAGCGCGGAGACGAGGGCGGTGCCGGCGAGCACGAAGAACATCTGCACGAACCGCGGGGTCTCCACGGGCACGTCGTCGAGCACCTCGCCGTCGGCGCCGCCGAGGATCGCCAGGCGACGCGACAGCGGCATCCGCGCCCGTGCGCGCCGCGGCCGGGCGGCGCGGGTCCGCACCGGCTCCTCGGCCGCATCCGGCGCGTCGTCCGTGGGCTCGTCCGGCGTCTCAGGCGCGTCGGACCGGGCGTCGATCGCCTCGTCCTGGGGCGGGTCGTCGGCGAGGTCGTCGCGCAGATCGCTCAGGTAGAGCGGGTCCTCCTCGCGCGGCGGCTCCAGGATGACACGGCCATCGGAGCCGAACCGGCCGGGGCGGTGGGCGGAAAACGACATCGGACCAGCCTAGGAGGGGTCACCTGAGCGCCCGGTGGACGACCGGTATGCCCTGGCCTTGAACGCGCTCATGCCGTCGCTGCCGCGGCGCGGCGACGGCGGCGGGCACCGGCGGCGAGGAGGAGGACGCCCGCCCCCGCCCACACCGCGAGGGTCAGACCGGCGGTGACACCGCCCGCCCCGCCGAAGTACGCGGCCGATCGCACGAGGGTGCCGGCGGCGCCGGGGGGAAGGAGCTGTCCGATGAGGCCGAGGCCGGCGGGGAGCCACGCACCGGTGGTGGAGATGCCGGCGAGCGGGTTGCCGACGAACATCATCACCATCGCGCCGATCGTGAACCCCTTGCCGCCGAACAGCTCCTGCAGTCCCGCGAGCGGCAGGGCGAGCGCTGCGATGCCGAGCGCCAGGGCGGCGGCGACCGGCCAGAAGGCCGTCGCGGCGATGCTGCCGAAGAGGAACGCGAGCACGGCGGAGGTGGCGATGCCGCCGACCGCGGCGAAAGTCGCGATGCCGCCGACCGCCCACCCGAGGTGGGTCGCGAAGACCTTCCGGAAGGCCACCGCGGGCACGATGCCGCCGAACACGAGCGGGAACGCGAGGCCGCCGATGCCGATGCCGCTCGGGTCGGTCTCGGGGAGCGGCACCACGTCGGTCACGGTCGCCGCGCCGCCGGTCGCCGTCGCGAGCGCCTCACCGGTCGCGGCGACGGTCGAGGAGATCACCGCGGAGCCTGCGCTCGCGACGAGCGCGTGCACGTCGGCCCCGTCGACGACGAAGCCGCCGACGACCTCGCGCTCCTCGATCGCGGTCCGCAGGGCATCCTCCGACGCGAACGTGCGGGTCTCGTATGCGTCGGATGCGGCCGCGCCCAGGCCGGCGTCGACCTGCTCGACCGCCGCGGGCGACCCGACGACGCCGAGCGGCAACCCGTGGGGACCGCTCTTCAGCGAGGGCATGATGAACACCAGCAGCAGCACGACGAGGATCACCCCGAGGCCGGTGGTGAGGCCGAGCAGCATGACCCAGCGCGGCGGGGTGCGCCGGGCGGGCTTCTCCGCCTCGGTGACGGGATGGGTGACGGTGGCGGACAACGCGGCTCCTCGGTGGTGATGAAGTGGAGAATCTTCCTCCGATTATACGGAGAACAATCCTCCACTTATGCTGGGTATCGCGTCCGCGGCGGTTTCAGGTCACCATGGGTGCACCGAACGAGAGGGGACGGCATGCGTGCAGACGCCGCCCGGCGGCGCGAGACGATCGTCCGCGAAGCCCGTTCGCTGTTCGCCGCGCATGGTGCGGGCATCGCGCTGGAAGCCGTCGCGGAGGCAAGCGGCGTCGGCATCGCGACCCTCTACCGCAACTTCGACTCGCGCGGGGCGCTCGCGGATGCGGTGTCCCTCGCGATCCTCGCCGACATCCAGGAGGCCGCCGCCGTGCAGCTGTCGCGGTTCGACACCGCGCCGGAGGCGGCGTGGCACGATTTCCTGGTGCGCCTCGTGGGGCTCGACCTGGGTGCGCTCACCGACGCCCTCACCCGCCACGTCGCCGACGCCGAGCTGTCGCCGCCGGTGCGGGCCGCGCAGGACCGCGCGCTCGCACAGGTCGCCACCCTGCTCACGGCCGCGCGCAGCGCCGGGCTCGTACGCGTCGACCTGGACGCGCTCGAGCTCGTCGTCGCGGTCGGGATGCTCACCCGTCCGCAGCCCGCCGCCATCGGCGAGGCGGCGCCGAACCTCGTCCCGCGGCTCCTGGCGGTGTTCGAAGCGGGCCTGCGCGGCTGACCGCCGCCGAACCCGCTAGCGTGACCGCGTGGTCCCGCTGGAGAATCTGCTCGCGTTCGGACTCGCCGCGCTCGTCATCATCGTGATCCCGGGACCCGGCGTGCTCTTCGTCATCGGCCGCTCGCTCGCGCTCGGCCGGGCAGGTGGCCTGCTGAGCGTGCTCGGGGGCGTCCTCGGACAGGTGCCGCTCGTGCTCGCCGTGGCGCTCGGCGTGGGCGCCGTCGTCTCGCAGTCCTTCGTGCTGTTCGCGATCGTGAAGGTCGCGGGCGCCGCGTACCTCGTCTTCCTCGGTGTGCAGGCCGTCCGGCACCGGAAGGATGCGGCGCGCACCGACGCCGGCGACGCACTGCCCGCATCCCACGCCCGTCAGCTCGCCGAGGGCGTCGTCGTCGGGGTCACGAACCCGAAGACGATCGCGTTCTTCGTGGCCGTGCTCCCGCAGTTCGTCAGCCGCGACACCGGGTGGGTGCCGCTGCAGATGCTGCAGCTCGGACTCGTCTTCCTCGTCCTCGCCCTCGTCTCCGACGGCGCGTGGGCGCTCGTCGCGGCGGCGGCGCGGGGCTGGTTCGCGCGCTCCCCCACCCGCATCCAGACGCTCACCGCCGTGGGCGGCGGCATGATCGTCTGCCTCGGCGTGGTCCTGCTCGTCACCGGCTGGGACGCCTGAGCGCCCGAGACGGTCAGTCGAGGAAGATGTCGGGGAACAGCCGGTCGTCGGGGGTGCCGGGAACGGCCGCGTAGCCGGAGAGATCGGTGACGCCGGCTTCGGCCAGCACGTCCTCCACGATGAGCGAGCGCCCGGTGAGCTCCCGCGCCGGGCTCGTGAGCACCTCGTACGCGGCGTCGGCGTAGATCTCCGGGGTGCGGCTGGCCCGCATCATCTGCTCACCGCCGAGCGAGAACCGCACCGCGGCGGTCGCGATCGTGGTGCGCGGCCACAGGGTGTTCGCGGCGATCCCGTCGCCCTCGAACTCGGCGGCGAGCCCGAGCGTCACCATGCTCATGCCGTACTTCGCGAGCGTGTACCCGGTATGGGCGCCCAGCCAGCGGGGCGAGAGGTTCAGCGGCGGGGAGAGCGAGAGGATGTGGGGGTTCGCCGCCTCCTTGAGCACCGGGATCGCGGCCCGGGAGAGCAGGAACGTGCCGCGCACGTTGACGTCCTGCATCAGGTCGTACTTCTTCGTCGACAGGTCGAGCGAACCCGACAGGTCGATCACGCTCGCGTTGTTGACGACCGCGTCGATGCCGCCGAACTGCCCGACGGTCTTGAGCACCGCCTCCGCGATCGTGTCCTCGTCGCGCACGTCGCCCACGATGGGCAGGGCGTGGCCGCCGGCCGCCTCGATCTCGGCCGCCGCGGTGTGGACGGTGCCCTCGAGCTTGGGATGCGGGGTGTCGGTCTTCGCGATGAGCGCGACGTTCGCACCGTCGCGGGCCGCGCGCAGGGCGATGGCCAGACCGATGCCGCGGCTGCCGCCGGAGATCAGCAGGGTCTTGCCGGACAGGGTGGCGCGCTCGCTCATGACTTCTCCTTGGGACGTGCGGATGCGGCGGCGAACGCCGCGATACGGGCCTTGGCCTGCTCGGTGTCGAACGCGGCGCCGATCGTTGCGGCCTCGTCGTCCAGGTTCACCGCGAACGGACGCCCGGCGCCGGTGCGGACGAGCCGCTTGGCCTGCCCGAACGCGGCGGTCGCGTTCGTGAGCCAGAACCTGGCGACCTCCTCGGCGCGCGTGCCGACCGCGTCGTTCGCGACGACCTCGCTGACCAGCCCCCATTCGAGCGCGGTCGCGGCATCGATCGTCTCGTCCTGCAGCAGCAGCCGGAGCGCGCGACGCTGGCCGATCGCGGCCGGCAGCAGTGTCGAGACGCCGAGGTCCGGGGTGAGGCCGATGTTGGCGTAGCGGGAGACGAACTTCGCCCGTTCCGCCGCGACGATGTAGTCCGCCGTCAGCATGATGCCGAGACCGCCCCCGGCGACCGCGCCCTGCACGGCGGCGACGATCGGGGTGTCGGATTCGACGAGGGTGCGGATGCCGTCGTGCACGACGTGCGCCATCGCGGTGATCGCATCGCCGCCGGTCGCCGCAGCCGCCATGGCGACCACGTCGCCGCCGGCGCAGAACGCGGGGCCGACCGCATCCAGGACGATCGCGCCGACGCCGGGGTCGTCGACGGCGCGGTGCGCGAGCTCGGTCCAGCGCTCGCATGCCTCGAAGTCCACGGCGTTCAGCGAGGCCGGGCGGTTGAGGGTGATGCGCGCGATGCCGTCCTCGACGGCGTACCGGATGCTGTCGCTCATCGCGGTGCCATCCGGATGGCGCCGTCGAGGCGGATGGTCTCGCCGTTGAGGTAGCCGTTGCGCACGATCTCCAGGACGAGCGACGCGTATTCGTCGGGCCGTCCGAGCCGCTGCGGATAGGGCACCTGCTGCCCGAGGGAGTCCTGCGCCGCCTGCGGCAGTCCCTTCAGCATCGGCGTCTCCATGATCCCCGGGGCGATGGTCGCCACCCGGATGGCGTGACGGGCGAGCTCCCGCGCGATCGGCAGGGTCATGGCGTGCACGCCCCCCTTCGACGCGGCGTACGCGGGCTGGCCGATCTGCCCGTCGAAGGCGGCGACGCTCGCGGTGCTGACGATGACGCCGCGGTCGCCGCCGGGCGCGGGCTCGGTGCGTGCCATCGCCGCCGCTGCCTGCGAGATCACGTTGTAGGTGCCGACGAGGTTGACCCGGACGAGCTTCTCGAAATCGGCGAGCGGCGTGGGCGCGCCGTCGCGGTCGAGCACCTTGGCGGGTGGGGCGATGCCGGCGCAGTTGACGACGACCCGCAGGGGCGCTGCGGTCGCCGCTTGCGCCACCGCCTCCGCGACCTGCTCGGGGCTGGTGACGTCGGCGGGGAAGAACGATCCGCCGAGCTCGGCCGCGCGCTCGGCGCCGCGCGACGACGGGAGGTCAACGATCGTGACGACCGCGCCGGCAGCCGCGAGCGCGGTGGCCGTCGCGTGACCGAGGCCGCTGGCGCCGCCGGTGACGAGGGCGGAAGCTCCCGTGATGTCCATGCGTTCTCCTTCGAAGGTCGGCATCGGGTGTCAGCATACGCGGCACCCGGTGCCGGGCCACCGTCGCCCCTCGACGGTGGGGATGGGTGGTTGCAGGATGGGCGCATGGCCCATCCCCAGATGTTCGAGGACGACGATCCGGTGCTCGCACGGGTCCGGGCGATCTGCCTGGCGTACCCGGAGGCGCGCGAACGCATCAGTCATGGCCGGCCGAACTTCGTCACGGTGCGCGCGTTCTGCTGGTACGGGGCGGGCGAGCGCCGCGACGGGGCATGGCTGCGGCACGAGCAGGCGATCATCGTGCGCCCGGATCCCGGCGACGAGCCGGCGCTGCGACAGGATCCGCGGTTCTTCGCCCCGGCCTATCTCGGGGCGAGCGGCTGGCTCGCGATCGACGCCGGCGAGGATGCGGACTGGGACGAGCTCGCCGAACTCGTCGACGCGTCCTACCGGGTCACGGCGCCGGCACGACTGGTGCGGCTGCTCGGGGACTGATCCGGGTCACAGCGAGAACACGAACGTCCAGGTGCCTGCCAGCACCGCGCAGGTCACGGATGCGGCCGCCACCGCGGCGGCGATGCCGATGAGCACCGCGTCGGCGCCGCCGAGCACGGATCGGCGCGCCCAGGTGCGGGGGACGTCGGCGCCGAAGCCGCGCGCCTCCATCGCGGTGGCGAGCTTCGTGCCACGGCGGATCGAGAGCACGAGCAGCGCGAACGCCTGCCCGAGGAAGCGGCGGATGCGGCCGGCGTCGCCGACGCCGCGGGCGCGCCGGGCGAGCCCGAGTTCGCGCCAGTCCGAGATGAGCAGGCCGACGAGCCGGAGCCCGGCGAGCCCGCCGAGCACGAAGCGGGCGGGCAGGCGCACGAGCTGGGCGAGCCCGTCCGCGAGATCGGTGGGGTCGGTCGTGGCGAACAGCAGCACCGAGGGCACCGCGATCGCGAGGACGCGCAAGAGGATCGCTGCGGCGAGCGCGAGCGACCCGTCGCTGATGCGCACGAGCCCCCACTCCAGGTACACCGCTCCGGAGACCCGCCCGTAGAGCACGGTCGCGGCGGACGCGACGACCGCCGCGAACAGGATGGGCCACAGCCGCAGCCATACCTGCCGTGCGGGCAGGCGCGCCCACGGCAGCAGCAGGAGGATCGCGGCGAGCGCCACGCCCGCCGAGACCGGGTCGATCGACAGCAGGAGGGCGACGGAGACGATGAGGGGCGCCGCGAGCTTGGTCACCGGGTTCACCCGGGCGAGCGGACTCCGGCGCACATCGAGCGCGAAGAGGCTCATGCGCCCATCACCACACGATCCTGCGCGAGCAGGTCGACGAGG
>JAEZSU010000377.1 GCA_023421635.1 Actinomycetes bacterium
GGCACGGCGCGGGCGGGTTCCCGGTCGCCACGCCGGCCGATCGTGGCGCCGTCGGCGCTTCGCCGCATCGCCCGCGTGACCTCGCGGCGGACCTCGCCGAGCTCCTCGCCGAGCCGGCGCGCGAGCACGTGCTCGTACCGGTGGCGGGGGGCGTCGTCGCGGATGTCGGCGAGCAGCGGGGCGGTCGACTGCAGTCCCCGCAACCGGCCCTCGACCGTGCCGAGGTCGAGACCGGCGAGCCGCTGGTCGATCATGAACTCAAACATCGGCGCCTTGGCCTCGATCATGCCCACCACGGCCTGATCGCCGCGCTGCAGCCGCAGGTCGCAGGGGTCGAGCCCCTCCGGCCCCACGGCGACGAAGCTCGTCGCGTTGAGATTCCGCGACTCGGTGAACGCCCGGACGGCCGCCTTCTGGCCCGCCGCATCCGGGTCGAAGGTGAAGATGATCTCCGCTGCGGCGTTCTCGCCGAGGATGCGGCGCAGCACCGAGATGTGCTCGGCGCCGAACGCGGTGCCACAGGTCGCGACGGCGGTGGTGATCCCCGCCAGGTGACAGGCCATCACATCCGTGTACCCCTCGACGACGACCACGCGCGGACGCTCCCCGCGGGCGATGTCGCGCTTGGCGAGGTCGAGCCCGTAGAGCACCTGCGCCTTCTTGTAGATCGGGGTCTCGGGGGTGTTGAGGTACTTGGGGCCACCGTCGTCCTCGAAGAGCTTGCGGGCACCGAACCCGATGACCTGACCGGTCACGTCGCGGATCGGCCAGACCACACGGCCGCGGAACCGGTCGTAGACACCACGCTGACCCTGTGACAGCAGGCCTGCCGTGGTGAGCTCCTCGCGGGTGAACCCCTTCGCGGTGAGCGCGTCGAGCAGGCCCGACCATCCCTTGGGCGCGTAGCCGACGCCGAAGTGGGCGGCCGCGCCGGCATCGAACCCGCGCTCCCCGAGGAAGCGACGCGCGGGCTCCGCATCCGGCGCCATGAGCTGGGTGCGGTAGAACTCGGCCGCTGCGGCGTTCGCCTCGTACAGCCGGGAGCGCCCCGAGGTCTCGCGGGCGACGCCGCCCTCCTCCATGTGGAGGGTGATGCCGACACGGGCGGCGAGCCGCTCGACCGACTCGGCGAACGAGAGGTGGTCCATCCGCTGCAGGAACGTGTAGACGTCGCCGGACTCGCCGCAGCCGAAGCAGTGGTAGAACCCGACCTGCGGGCGCACGTGGAAGCTCGGGCTGCGCTCGTCGTGGAACGGGCACAGGCCCTTCAGCGACCCGACACCGGCGGACTTCAGCGCGACGCGTTCCCCGATGATGTCGGCGATGTTCGTGCGGGCCTTCACCTCTTCCACGTCGGCCTGGGAGATCCGGCCCGCCATCAGAGCCCCTCGAGGGGTTCCGGCAGCGCGTACGAGGACGAGTGGATGCTGCGGCCGCCGGGCGACCAGATCCCGAGCGTGGCCAGGTCCACCTCGCCGACGAGCCGGTTGTGCCAGGAGATCGCGAAGCGGTCGGTGAGGCTCGCCACCTGGTCGACGACGACCCGGCGACGCTCCGCATCCGTGTCGGCGCGGTCGAAGTCCTCGGCGTACAGCGCATCGAGGTGCTCGGGCGCCTCCCACAGCGCGGTCGCGAGGTGCTTGAGCAGGCGCCGCTGCTCCTTGTAGAGGGCCTTCCGCCCCTCGATCGACACCACGAACGCGCCGATGATCCCCTTCAGCACGGCCATCTCGGCCTCCACCACGCGCGGTACCACCACGTGCGCACCATAGCGGGTCAGCACCGGTCCGGCATATGCCTCACGGGTCGCCGCGGTCGCCGCGCGGGCGAAGCGCCCGATGAGGTCGGAGGTGAGGTTCTTGAGCCGGGCGAGGGCTGCTCGGGTCCCGTCGAACGACTGGATCCATTCCGGCAACCGCATGAGCCGGAAGAGGGCGTCCTCCAGCTCGTCACGGGTGAAGTCGTAGCCCACCCACGACTGGATCGCGGTGAGGATCGCGGAGTGCTCCCGCGGGTCGCTCAGCCGCCGGGGGTCGAGGTAGCCGTTGACCACGGCATCCTCGAAATCGTGCACGGAGTAGGCGATGTCGTCGGAGAGGTCCATGACCTCCGCCTCGATGCACCGCACCCGGCCGGGGGCGCCCTCCCGCATCCAGCGGAACACGGCGGCGTCCTCGGCGTAGACCCCGTACTTCAGCCTGCCGCCCGGGTCGGGCACCGGACTGTCGGCGGTCCACGGATACTTGCAGGTCGCGTCGAGGCTCGCCCGGGTGAGGTTCAGCCCGTAGCTGTGCCCGTCGTCGCCGATGACCTTCGGCTCGAGGCGGGTGAGGATGCGGAGGGTCTGCGCGTTGCCCTCGAACCCGCCGATGTCCTCGGCCCAGTCGTTCAGCGCCCGCTCGCCGTTGTGCCCGAACGGCGGGTGCCCGAGGTCGTGGCTCAGGCATGCGGTGTCCACGACGTCGGGCGAGAGGTGCAGCGCCGTCGCGAGCTCGCGGCCCACCTGTGCGACCTCGAGGGAGTGGGTGAGCCGGTTGCGGGCGAAGTCTGCGGGACTCGCGGGGCTGAGCACCTGCGTCTTCGCAGCGAGCCGGCGCAGCGCCCCGGAGTGGAGCACGCGGGCGCGGTCGCGTGCGAAGTCGTCGCGCTGGGAGCGGTGCTGCTCGGGGTGGACGCGTTCGGCGGACGCGTCGTCGTAGCCGTCGGCGCGGATCGCGCCGGGTGCGTCAGCCGCCACTGGTGTCGAGCTCCGCATCCGCCAGCGTGCAGGTCGCGTCCACGCTCATCTCGCGGCTGTCCAGCCAGCCCTCCGGCAGGGCGGGACGCTTCGGGGTGCCCGCGCGTCCGCGCTGCCCCTCGGCCGCCGCGCCGGGGTAGGGCGCATCGAATTCGAGGGTCGCGGTGAGCTCGTCGATCTCGGCGAGGCTGGAGACGGTCGCCAGGCGTGCACGGGTGTCGCCGCCCACCGGGTAGCCCTTGAAGTACCAGGCGACGTGCTTCCGGATGTCGCGGCAGCCGCGGCCCTCGTCCTCGAAGAACTCGACGAGCAGCTCGGCGTGCCGGCGGAACGCCGCGGCCACGAAGCCGAGCGTCGCATCGACCGGGGTACCCGCATCCGGGTCGCCGAGCGCGCGGGCGAGGTCGCCGAAAAGCCACGGACGCCCCAGGCACCCGCGGCCCACCACGACGCCGTCGCAGCCGGTCTCGGCCATCATGCGCACGGCGTCCTCGGCCGACCAGATGTCGCCGTTGCCGAGCACCGGGATGTCGGTGACGGCCTGCTTGAGCGCTGCGATCGCGTCCCAGTCCGCCTGTCCGGAGTAGAACTGGGATGCGGTACGCCCGTGCAGCGCGACCGCCGCGGCACCGGCGTCCTGTGCGCGTCGACCGGCGTCGAGGAACGTCAGGTGGTCGTCGTCGATGCCCTTGCGCATCTTGACGGTGACGGGGATGTCGCCCGCGCCTGCGACGGCGGCCCGGACGATCGCTTCGAACAGGTCGGTCTTCCACGGGAGCGCCGCCCCGCCGCCCTTCCTGGTGACCTTGGGCACGGGGCAGCCGAAGTTCAGGTCGATGTGGTCGGCACGGTCCTCGTCGGCGAGAAGCCTCGCCGCCTTGCCCACCGTCTCCGGGTCGACCCCGTAGAGCTGGATCGAACGTGGCGTCTCGGACTCGTGGTGCTGGATGAGCCGCATCGTCGTGGCGTTCCGCTCCACCAGCGCGCGCGAGGTGATCATCTCGCTCACGTACAGGCCGGCGCCGTACTCGCGGCACAGGCGCCGGAAGGCGGTGTTGGTGATGCCGGCCATCGGGGCGAGCACGACGGGCACGTCGACGACGATCGGGCCGATGCGCAGTGCCCGGTCCGGGGCGATGGTGGTGGTCACCCGTCCATTCTCCCAGACCGGGGCCGTGGAGGTGCTGCACGGGGTTAGCCTTGGGCCATGACCTCCTCCGACACCGCAGTCGACCGGTTCTCCATCCCGTTCCTCACCGCCGACGGGCAGGAGCGCACACTCGCCGAGTACGCGGGCAAGGTGGTGATGGTCGTGAACGTCGCCTCCAAGTGCGGCCTGGCGCCGCAGTACGAGCAGCTCGAGGAGCTGCAGCGCACCTACGGGGA
>JAEZSU010000158.1 GCA_023421635.1 Actinomycetes bacterium
GATCGCGTCAACCGCCGCGACGCGATACCCTCGCGCGCTAGCGTGTGGACATGCGCGCATATCTGTTCAGCACCGGCCTGCTCAGCGCGGTCCTCGGCGGGATCACCCTGCTGAAGGGGCTGCGGAATTCGGACGAGCCCTTCACCTGGCGCACCGCGCTCGCGTGGCTGAGCTGGGGCATCACGCTCGCGCTCGCCATCGGGTCGGTCGTCGACACGTTCCGTGCGAAGCGCGGCCACACCGTGCCGGGCGACTCCCGCGTCTCCGGCGACGAGCAGAAGCTGCTCCGCGGGCGCCTGCGCGACTGAGGGATTTAGATACCCAGGTTATATACCTAGGGTATGATCGGCGGATGACCAGAGCCGACGACATCGAACGGATCGTCATCGCCGCCCACGCGCTCACCCGCGTCGCGGCGCTCTCGACCAGCAACGACGCACCATCAGCCCAGTGGCGGGCGCTGAGCCTGCTCCAGCAGGAAGGCCCGCTGCGCGTCGGGGACCTCGCCCGGCTGAGCCGTACGACCCAGCCGGGCATGACCCGGCTGGTCGGGCAGCTCGCGGCACAGGGCCTCGTCGATCGGTCCGCGGACCCGAGCGACTCTCGGGCGACCGTCGTGACCGTCACCCCCGCGGGCGTACAGGCGTTCGCGGACTGGAAGGCACAGCTGGGCACTGCGCTGGCCCCGATGTTCGCAGACCTGACGGACGCGGAATGGTCGGCCCTCGAGCATGCGTCCCGCATCCTCACCGAGCGCGCAGCGGCCGCGTTCGGGGGCGCCCGGTGAGCCCCGCAGCATCCGCCGGCACCGTCTGGAAGCAGCCGGCACAGGTCTGGGCGGTCGCGTTCGCAAGCGTCGTGGCGTTCATGGGCATCGGTCTGGTCGACCCGATCCTCCCTGCCATCGCGGAGTCCCTCGCGGCGTCGCCGGTGGAGACCGAGATGCTGTTCACCAGCTACCTGGTCGTCACCGGGCTCGCCATGCTCGTCACGAGCTGGGTGTCGAGCCGCATCGGCGCGAAGGCGACGCTCCTCATCGGGCTCGCACTGATCGTGGCGTTCGCACTGCTGTGCGCGCTGTCGGGCAGCGTCGACGCCGTCATCGCGTTCCGCGCCGGATGGGGGCTCGGCAACGCCCTGTTCATCTCGACGGCCCTGGCGACGATCGTGGGCGCTGCCAGCGGCGGCAGCGGCACCGCGATCGTGCTGTACGAGGCGGCGCTCGGTCTCGGGATCGCGATCGGCCCGCTCCTGGGCGGCGTGCTGGGCGAGGTCAGCTGGCGCGGGCCGTTCTTCGGGGTCGTCGCGCTCATGGCGATCGCCTTCATCGCCGTCGCGACGCTGCTGCGCCCCACCGGCGCCGCCAAGCCTGCCCCGGTCGCGTTCTCGGCGCCCTTCCGCGCGCTCGGGCGCCCTGCGCTCGCCGTGCTCGCGATCGCGGCGCTCTTCTACAACGTCGGCTTCTTCGTCCTGCTGGCGTTCTCGCCGTTCCCGCTCGGCTTCGGCGCGATGGGCATCGGCTTTACGTTCTTCGGCTGGGGCGTCGCCCTCGCCGTGACGAGCGTGTGGGTGGCGCCGTTGCTGCTGCGCCGGTTCCGTCGCACGACCGTGATGCTGTGGACGCTGGCGCTGCTGGCTGCGGACCTCGTCGCCGCGGCGCTGGTGGTGCACAGCGTCGCAGGGCTCGTGGCGTGCATCGTCGTGGGCGGCGCGCTCCTCGGCGTCATGAACACCGTCCTCACCGAGTCGGTGATGGAGGCGACCGATCTGCCGCGCGCCGTCGCGTCGTCGGCGTACTCGGCCGTCCGCTTCCTCGGCGGCGCCGCGGCGCCTCCGCTCGCAGCGTGGCTCTGGCACGCGTACGGCGCCGCCGTGCCGTACGCGGTCGCCGCGGCGTCGATGCTGATCGCGGGGGTCGTGATCCTCTCCTCGCGACGGCGCCTGGCGCACATCGACGCCCACCAGGCGGATGCCGCGGAGCAGGGCGCAGCCGTGCTCGTCGGCGACGCGGCCTGAGTCGCGCGCTCCGGGCTCGGGGCGGGGTGCAGCATCCGCGCCTCCGGCCTGCAAGGATCGAAGCATCATGACGGATGCTGCACACTCCCCCCACGACCTGATCGCCCTCGCCGCGCGCGCCGAAGCCGGTGAGATCAGCCACATCGAGCTCATCGAGGCGTTCCTCGAGACCGAGATCTACGTCCCGTCGATGTCGGACCCGGAGGCGGGCGCCATCGACCCCGTGATCTCCCGCATCGACGAGGTGGACTACCTGGTCGTCGGCGCGACCGTGGACGCGCTCGAGGAGACCATCGACGTCGCCCGCTACGGCGTGCCGATGGACGGGCGCGTGCTCGTGACCGGCATGGATCCGGAGCTCGGCATCCTCGTCAACCTCGGCGGCGGGGGCGCCTTCGCCTTGCCGAAGGCGATGCTCGACGACCTCCGCGGCGGGTCGCCGCTCGGCTGAGCGGCCGCATCCGCGCCTATCCCGCCGCCGCAGCGCCCCGGCGAACGAGGGCGATCAGCGAGACCACGAAGACCACCGCGCCGTACGCGGTGACGGTGGCCGCGAGCCCGAAGATCGACACTGCTGCACCCGCGAGCACCGCGGGCAGCGCGAACGAGATGTAGGCGAGCACGTAGACGGCGGCGAACAGTCCCGCCTGCCCACCGTCGGGGGCGGTGGGGATGAGGAGCCGGAGCGCCCCGGCGTAGGCCGTCCCGAACCCCCACCCCGTGATCGCGAGCGCGATGAGGTAGCCGGGCAGGCTGTGCGCCATCGCTGCGAGGACGCCGCTGGCCGTGCCGAGTGCCAACGCGCCCGCACCGACGGTGAACACCGCCCTGGCCGACGCGCTGCGCATGACGAGGACGGCCGCGACACCGACCGTGGCCACGATCGCGACGGTGAGCGCCTGCACGGTGTGGCCAGTCTGGTCGAAGACGTCGCGCACGATCGTGGAGCCGAGGGAGATGAACAGTCCACCCGTCATCCACGACGCGACGATCGCCGGCGCGACCCGCATGAAGCTCGCGCGGGAGGATGGCGGGATGCCGACGACCGGGCGCAGCGAACGCAGGAGTCCCGGCCGGCGATCGGCCGTCTCGGGGAGGAACCAGACCGCGACCGCGAGGAGCGCCGCGATCGCGCCGAGCACCCCGAAGACCACGAGCTGGGCATCGTGGAGCAGATCGAGGCCCGCCCCCGCGAGCATCGCGCCGACGGCGAGTCCGAAGGTCGGCACCGTGGCGTTGACGACGGCGCTGACGGCGCGGCCTCGGAGCGGTCGCGCGCGCTCGACCAGTTCGGTGAAGGCGGCGGCGGTGGCGGTGAGCGACAGCCCGACTGCCACGCCCTGCACGATCCGCGCGAGGATGATCGCGGACGCCGAGGACGACAGCACGAACACGACCATGCTCAGCGCGAGGAGCGCAAGCGACAGGGAGAGCACGGACCGCCGCCCGAGGTGGTCGGAGAGGGTGCCGCCCACCAGCAGCGCCGCGAGGAGTGCCACGGGGTAGACCGCGAACAGGATCGTGACCGTCACCGTGTCGAGCCCGAGCTTCGTCTGCCAGTCCGGATAGAACGGCGACGGCAGCGTGGAGCTCGCGAGCGTCAACAGCATGATGCCCGCCACGAGGACCGGCGCGAGCAGCCCGCCGCGGGGGTGCGGCGTCCGGGTCGCCGGTGACGGAGGCTGGGTACGGGTCACATCGACTCCAAGGTTCAATACATTTCGAACAAGGAGACGGTAATACAGAATCCACGTAAGTTCAACTAAAATCGAACCATGACCGGTCCGATCCTGCTCCCACACCCCGACCGCGACGCGATCGCGCTGCCCGCGGTGCTCGCTGCGCTGAGCGATCCCGAGCGGTTGGCGATCGTCCGGCAGCTCGCGCGGGGGCCGCAGGAGATGGCATCCTGCTTCGCAACCGCTCCCGACATGCCGAAGTCCACGCGCTCGCACCTCATGAAAGTGCTGCGGGAGGCCGGCGTGGTGCAGAACGACCCGGCGCCGCGCGGCCCGGGCCGGGTGCTGCAGTTGCGCCGAGACGACCTGGACGCCCGCTTCCCGGGACTCCTGGACGCGGTGCTGGCGGCGGACTAGCGCGGTCGGAGTCAGACCGCGTTGCGGACATCCGTCGCGGTATCCGGAACGACCGAGGCCGGGATGCGGCCGAGCGTCGGAATCAGCGCGACCGCGACGAGGCACTGCACCGCCACGAAGACCCAGAACAGCGTCGGTCCCGAACTCATCACCCCGCTGTAGGCGATCGTGACGTCCGCGACGCCGTGGAGGATCGCGGCGAGCAGGACGCTCCCCCGGGTCGCATTGAACAGCCACGACGTCGTGATCGACATCGCAACCGTGGAAAGCACGAACCCTGCGAACGGGATGCCATGCTGGAAGCTGCCATCGGTCAGGAAGAGCGGCAGGTGCCACAGCGACCACACGACACCGAGCACGACCGCGGCGGTCACCGGCGACAGTCGGCGCTGCAGCCGCGGCAGCGCGAATCCTCGCCATGCTGTCTCCTCGGTCAGCAGGAACATCCACACCTCGATGAGCAGGAGTCCAGGAACGGCGGCGAGGGGCACCAGCTCCCCCACGCCGACCGGATGCCGGATCACCGCGCCGATCACGGCCGAGGCGAGCGCCATGGCTGGCAGAAGCAGCAGCGCAGCGGCGTACCATCGCACGCCCACCCGGCCGCGCAGCATCCGCGCCAGCAGATCCTTCACCGCGGGCCAGCCTCCCGAGACCGTCGCCGCGACGAGGGTCGCCACCGGCAGCCCGATCCAGAAGGCGAGGGCCCCCGGCACGTGCCAGTCGATGAGCCCGTGCTGTTCGGCGATCGCAGTGCCCCAGATCAGCCAGGGCAGCGCGAAGGCGAGGACGAAGAAGAGCGGCAGGCCGCTGCGGCCTGGATGCGTGCGTCGGGTCACGCCGCCACGGTATGACGCCGGTCTGCGGGCACGGATCGGCCGCGGGTCGGATCCCTCCGCTGCGGGTCTCCGACCACGGGCCGAGGGGATCAGGCGACCCCGGCACGGAAGGCGTGGATCACCAACTGTGCGCGGTCACGGCTCCCGGTCTTGGCGAGCAGGTTGCCGATGTGCGTCTTCACCGTGCCCATGCTCAGGTGCAGCGCTGCGCAGATCTCGGCGTTGGAGAGCCCCTGCGCGATGCAGACGAGCACCTCGCGCTCCCGTGCCGTGAGCCCGGCATCCGGGACCGACGGCGCCACCGGGGGCGGCGCAGCGACGAGCGCGTGCAGGAGCCGACGCTGCACCGAGGGGTCGAGCAGCGCCTCGCCCGCCACCACCGTGCGCAACGCCCGTTCGATCTCCTCCGCCGAGGAGTCCTTCGTGAGGTAACCCCGCGCGCCCGCGCGCAACGCACGGAACACCCAGGTGTCCTCGTCGTAGGTGGTCATGACGACGACCCGGATGTGCGGATGGGTTGCGAGGATCTGTTCCGTCGCGTCGACGCCGTCGATGCCGGGCATGTTGAGGTCCATGAGGACCACGTCGGGCTGCTGCATCCAAGCCTGATGCACCGCGTCATCCCCGTCGATGGCGGTGCCGATGACCGTGATGCCGTCGATGAGGCTCAGGAGCAGCGCGACGCCGTCGCGCACCACCTTCTGGTCGTCGGCGACCAGCACCCGGATGTCATCCACGCCGCTGCCCCTCCATCCGGGTCTCGTACGGAAGCACGGCCGTCGTCTCGAATCCGTCGGCGGTGGGGCCGCTCGCGCAGCGCCCTCCGAGCGAGGCGGCCCGCTCGGACATCCCTTCCAGGCCGAACCCCCGTCCGAGAGCGGGCGGCGGCGCCGTTCCGATGTTCCGGATGCGCGCACGCACCGCATCCGGCTCCCACTCGAGCGTCACGGCGACCGACGTGCTCTGCGGCGCGTGCTTGCGGACATTGCTCAGCGACTCCTGCACCGTTCGGAAGAGCGCAAGCTCTGCCTCGGGCGCGAGCGGTCGTGCCGTCCCCGTGATCTCGAGCGACGTGGCGATCCCGCTGTCACGAGCGAACGTGTCCACCAACGGACGGATGTGGCCGACACCGACGAGCGGCTCGCCGCGCAGCGCCGCGATCGCACGCTTTCCCTCGTCGACGCCGACGCGCGCAGAACGGTGCGCCAGTTCGAGCTGTTCGATCACGCGCGTGTCGGTGTCGGTCCGCCGTGCCAAGAGCCGGGCAGCCTCGAGTTGCAGAGTCAATCCTGACAAGGTGTGTGCGAGGACGTCATGCAACTCCCGCGCCAGGCGAGCGCGTTCGGCGAGGGCAGCCGCCTCCTCGTTCGCGCGCTGGGCTTCCGCGGTGCGCTGCAACACCTCCTGTGCTCGCGCGCTCGCGTCCCGGCTCAGTGCAGCGAAGGCGGACGCCGCGAAGAAGAACCCGACGCCGAGGGCGATGTTCAGCACCGCGTTCATCGGATATTCGCTCGTGAGCGCCTCCGCTGTTCCCACCGTGACGAGCACCGGGGTCGCGGCGACAGCTGCAGGACGGACCGGCAGCGCCAGCGCCAGCGCGGCGACGGCGATGAACGCGGCGACGAACCCTGGACCCCACGGCTGCATGGCGTCGAGCGCGGCACCACTCACTCCGTAGCCGACGAACGCCAGCGCCTGCCGCAGCGACCCCCGCGGGAGGCCCAAGATACCCAGGCACCACAGCGCCACCCCCGACGCGACGACGAGGACGAAGACGGGATACGGCGTATGCGCGGGCGGCGAGGAGACGACGCACACGACCCCCACGACGAGCGCCGTGATCAGGCCGACGCGCCCGGCCGAGATAGACATGCGCCCCACGCGACCCACTCTAGATCCGGCGTCGGTGCGCGCATCGGCCTACGGTCCGAGATCGGCTCACCCGCGATCGGACCCCGCGCCGATGCGCGAAGTGCCACGGGGTCGGCATTCTCGGTCGCATGGATACCCGTGACCGCTACCTCACCGTCGTCGCCCGAGGTGACGGCGTCGAACGCACGACGTTCTTCAGCGATGCCGTGTTCGGCATCGCGCTCACCCTCCTTGTGATCGAGATCAGGGTGCCCGCGGTACCGTCGGGCGATCCGACGCTCGGCCTGCTGTCGCTCGTCCCCGACTATCTGGTCTTCGTGCTGAGCTTCGTCGTGATCGGTCTGGTCTGGCTCTCACACCATCGGAAGTTCCGCATGCTGCGTGGCCACGATCAGAATCTGCTGCGGCTGAACCTCGTGCTCCTGCTCCTGGTCGCCTCGTTCCCGCTGCCGACCGCAATCCTGGGTCAGCATCCGGATTCCCCCGTCGCCGTTTCGCTGTACGCGGCCGCGATCACGCTCATCGGCCTGGCGATGGCGTCGATCTGGGCGTACGCCTGCCGCCGAGGGCTCACCCGCCCGGAAGTCACACCCGACATCGCGCGGTACATGCTGGGCCAGTCTCTGGTGATCCCAGCGGTCTTCGCGCTCTCCATCCCGGTCGCGCTCCTCTGGAACGCGAATGCGGCGGAGTTCGCGTGGATCGCAGCGGTGCCGCTCTCGCTCCTGCTGGGCTGGGTCGCGGGCCGCACGGGCGGAACCGTTCGCGACTGACGCGGCATGCGAAAAGCCCCGCAGAGTGGCGAGACTCTGCGGGGCTGTCCGTGCACCCCCTGGGACTCGAACCCAGAACCCACTGATTAAGAGTCAGTTGCTCTGCCGATTGAGCTAGAGGTGCGTGATCCGGGTGGTTTTTCGATCAACCGAACCGAGGAACAACATTACATCGTCGGCCGCGCCCGCGCGAATCGGGACCGCCGGGCGCGTCGCAGCAGACCGGTATCCTGACGAGGTGACCTCCCCCCTCTCCCCCGCGCCGGGAGCGCCCGCCAGCCTGTCCGACGATCTCGCCCTCGCGCTGCAGCTCGCGGATGCCGCCGACGCCGTGTCCATGGCCCGCTTCGACGCGGCCGACCTCGACGTGCAGGCCAAGCCCGACGCGTCGTACGTGACCGAGGCCGACCTCGCCACCGAACGGGCGATCCGCGACATCCTCGCCGCCGAGCGGCCTGCGGACGGCGTGTTCGGCGAGGAGTTCGGCGCGCAGGGCGACACCGCGCGGCAGTGGATCATCGACCCCATCGACGGCACGCACAACTACCTGCGCGGCATCCCCATGTGGGCGACCCTCATCGCGCTCGCGGTCGACGGCGTCCCCCAGGTCGGGGTCGTCAGCCAGCCCGCGATCGGCAGGCGCTGGTGGGCAGCGACCGGGCACGGCGCCTGGACCGCCACGCCGGCGGGACCCCGCCGCATCCACGTGTCCGACGTCGGCGAGTGCTCGCGCGCGAGCGTGAGCTTCCAGAGCATGCAGCAATGGGATGCGGTGGGCCGCGCCGACGACGTGGTGCGCCTGAGCCGTGCGGTCTGGCGCGACCGCGGCTACGGCGACGCGTGGCCGTACATGCTGGTGGCGGAGGGGCGCCTGGAGATGGTGGCCGAGTTCGACGTCAAGGAGTACGACATCGCCGCGCACTGGCCGATCGTGACCGAGGCCGGCGGCAGGATCTCCGC
>JAEZSU010000102.1 GCA_023421635.1 Actinomycetes bacterium
GCGAGCGTTCGCACCACCTCGTGGTGCACCTTCTCGTCGGCGCGCATCGCAGGTGTCGCGAACGGGTCGTCGTCGTAGGGCGAACGCGCTTCGGCGTTCTGCGCGAGTGCGAGCACGAAGATCGCACCGAACCGGGCGGCCATCCACGCCAGCAGCCGGGTGCGCACCGACGCGCGGGGAACGGATGCGGGCTCGCCGCCGAGCAACGTGAGCCAGTGCTGCTCGTGCCGGCCCTCCGCATCCGCGAGGGCCAGGAGGATGTCGCGCTCCTCCCCCTGCCTGCGGGTGGCGAGCTGCCGGTAGACGTGGGCCTCGGCACGTTCGTCGGCCAGGTAGCGGGCCCAGCGGCGGCGATCCCGTTCGGTCGGCTCAGGACGGGTGGACATGGTGGGTACCTCCGGGGGTCACCCCGACGGTAGCCCCATCCCGCCGATCCCGCTGTTCGGTCGCCCGAACTTCAGGCGCGGACACGCCGCCGCAGCACGTCGATCCGCGCCTGCAACTGCGCCACCGTGGCGTGCGACACCGCCGGCCCTCCGCACTGCCGCCGGAGCTCCGCGTGCACGAGCCCGTGGGGTTCCCCGGTCTGCCGTGCGTACAGGCCGACGAGGCTGTTCAGCAGCTGACGCTGTTCCTTCAGCGTGCGGTGCAGGGGCGCCGGCAACGACGCCTCGTCCGGCACCGTCTCCTCCTGCGTCTTCTCCTGCGCCTCGCGCGCCGACCGGTGCCTGCCCTGGCGGGCCTGCCGCTGCATCAGCAGCTCGTGCACCGACTCCGGCTCGAGCAGGCCCGGGATGCCGAGGAACTCCTCCTCCTCGGGCGTGCCGGGCGTGGCGAGCTGCCCGAACTCCTTGCCGTCGAAGAGCACCCGGTCGAAGTGGGCGTGCGAGCCGAGGGCCTGGTAGGTGAACTCCTCGGTAAGGGCGTCGGAGGCCTTGTCCTCGCGCTCGGCCGCGTTCATCGCGTCCTCTTCGGCGTCCCACATGTCCTCGGCATCGCTCTCGCGATCGAGGGCGTGGTCGCGCTGCTGCTCCATCGAGTTCGCGAGGGCGAGCAGCTGCGGCACGTTCGGCAGGAACACGGATGCGGTCTCGCCGCGGCGCCGGGCGCGCACGAAGCGGCCGATGGCCTGCGCGAAGAACAGCGGCGTCGACGCGCTCGTCGCGTACACGCCCACGGCGAGCCGCGGCACGTCCACGCCCTCGGACACCATGCGGACGGCGACCATCCACCGGGTCTCGGACTTGGAGAACTCCTCGATCCGGGAGGACGCCTCGACCTCGTCGGAGAGGACGACGGTCGGCGCCTGTCCCGTGATCTCGCGGAGGATCTCGGCGTAGGCGCGTGCGGCGGTCTGATCGGTCGCGATCACGAGGCCGCCCGCATCCGGGACCGACTCCCGCACCTCGCTCAGCCTGCGGTCGGCCGAGCGGAGCACCGCGGGGATCCACTCCCCGTTCGGGTCGAGCGCGGTCCGCCAGGCCTGGGACGTGATGTCCTTCGTGTTGTCCTGGCCGAGCTGGGCCTCCATCTCGTCGCCGGTCTTCGTGCGCCAGCGCATGTGGCCGGCGTAGACCATGAAGAGCACGGGACGGACGACGCCGTCCTCCAGGGCGCGCTGATACCCGTAGGCGTAGTCGGTGCGGGAGACGCGGATGCCCTTCGCGTCCGGGTGGTATTCGACGAACGGGATGGGCGCGGTGTCGCTCCGGAACGGCGTCCCCGACAGCAGCAGCCTGCGGGTCGCACGCCCGTACGCCTCGCGGAGCGCGTCGCCCCAGCTGAGCGCGTCGCCGCCGTGGTGGACCTCGTCGAGGATCACGAGCACGCGCGCGCTCAGCACCAGGTTCTGGTGCACGGAAGCCTTCACCGCGACCTGCGCGTAGGTCACCGCGACCCCGTGGTACTGCCGCGAGGGCATCGTGTGACGGTTGCTGAAGTTCGGGTCGAGCCGGATGCCGACGCGCGCCGCCGCATCCGCCCACTGGGTCTTCAGATGCTCGGTGGGGGCGACCACCACGATGCGGTCCACGACCCGGCGCCGCAGCAGCTCACTCGCGAGCCGCAGCGCGAAGGTCGTCTTGCCGGCGCCCGGGGTCGCCGCTGCGAGGAAGTCGCGCGGACCCTTCCCCGGGCCGTCCGGACCGTCCAGCCCGAAGTAGAGGTCGAGTGCTTCCGCCTGCCACGCCCGCAGTCGCTGCGCCGTCCCCCAGGGGGCACGCTGGGGGAACGACGGCGAGAGATGCTCGGCCGCGAAACTCCCGATGTGGGCGGGAATCTGCGCCGGGTCTGCGGGGGGCCGGATGGTGTCTGCGGGTTCGACCGGAACCTCGTCCAACCCGTCACCTCCTGTTCACTGCCGACGCCGGATGCTCGTCCGGCGCGAGAGTCAACGATAAGCCACCCCGCCGACATGCCCGGGTACGCTGGTGGCCGAGGAGGCCCCCATGTCGCAGGATCAGCAGGACGACGCCCGCTCGCCCTTCGTCGCGAATCCGGGGTCGCATCCGTGGCGGCGCTACGTGGCCCTCGGCGACTCGTTCACGGAGGGCATCGGCGACCCGTCGCCCGAGGTGCCGGGCGGGAACCGCGGCTGGGCCGACCGCGTGGCCGAGGTGCTCGCAGGCTCCGTCGACGACTTCGCGTACGCGAACCTCGCCGTCCGCGGCAAGCTCATCGGGCAGATCGTCGCCGAACAGATCGAGCCGGCGCTCGCGCTCAAGCCCGACCTCATCACGTTCTGCGCGGGCGGCAACGACGTCATCCGCCCCGGCACCGATCCCGACCACATCGCCGAGCTGTTCGAGGACGCGGTGATCCGGCTCGGATCGGACGGCGCCACCATCGTGATCTTCACCGGGATCGACGTGGCGTTCACGCCGGTGTTCCGTCCGTTCCGCGGCAAGATCGCCATCTACAACGAGAACCTCCGGGCGATCGCCGAGCGCTACGACTGCATCGTCGTCGATCAGTGGGCGCTGAAAGAGGTGCAGGACGCACGGTTCTTCGCCGACGACCGCCTGCACATGAACCCGCTGGGCCACCACGAGGTCGCGCGCGCAACGCTGCGTGCCCTGAACGTGCCGAACGACCTCACGCCCATGCAGCCCGAGCCGGTCCCCCAGCTCACCTGGCGCGCCGCCCGCACCAACGACCTGATCTGGGCGCGCACGCATCTGGTGCCGTGGGTGCTGCGGCGCCTGCGCCACCAGTCCTCCGGCGACGACGTGCTGCCGAAGCGCCCCGAACCCATGCCACTGCGGGCGTCCGAGGAGCCTCAGCGCGACGGCGAGTGACCGAGCGCCCACAGGGCGACGGATGCGGCGGCCGCCACGTTCAGCGAGTCGACACCGCCCGCCATGGGGATGGTGACCACCGAGTCCGCGGCCGACAGCGCGGCGCGACTGAGCCCGTCTCCCTCGGCGCCGAGCGCGATCGCCACACGCTCGGGCCGCTCCGAGGCGAACACGTCCAGGCTCACCGCGTCATCGCGCAGGGCGAGTGCTGCGAGGTGGAAGCCCGCCTCGTGCAACAACGGCCGTGCCTCCGACCACTCCGGCAGGCGCGTCCACGGCACCTGGAAGACGGTCCCCATGCTGACCCGCACGCTGCGACGGTAGAGCGGGTCCGCGCACCGCTCCCCCACGAGCACCGCGTCGGCGCCGAGCCCTGCCGCGGCACGGAAGATCGCACCGACGTTCGTGTGGTCTACGAGGTCCTCGAGCACCACGACCGTCGACGCACCGGCGAGGACGTCGCCGATCGGCGGCAGCTGCGGCCGGTGCATCGACGCGAGCGCACCGCGGTGCACCGCGTACCCCGTGACCTGCTCGGCGATGGCGGCGTCGACGAGGTAGGCGGGCGCGTCGCCCGCGAGCTCTTCCGCATCCGGCAGCCACTTCTCCTGCACCAGCAGGGAGCGCGGCCGGTGCCCGGCGGACACCGCACGGCGGATGACCTTCGCGGACTCCGCGATGTAGAGGCCGCCCGCGGGCTCCGTGACCCGGCGCAGTGCGACGTCGGTCAGGTCCCGGTAGTCGGCCAGGCGGGGGTCCCCCGCGTCGTCGATCCGTTCGATCCGCATCCTTCAACTCAACCACGTCCGGGCGCGTCCGCCGTGCCGCACGAAACATGACCGAAAAGCGGCGGGCGTAGGCTCGGGCGCAGGAGGATCCGTGCCTGCAACGACCCACTTCGACGCGTCGACGACCGCGCTGGTCGGCCGTGCCGTCGACGCACTGGCCGGCCGTACGGTCGCGGTGCTCACCGGCGCCGGTGTCTCCACCGACTCCGGCATCCCCGACTACCGCGGCAAGGGCGCGCCCGTGCGCACGCCGATGACCGTGCAGCAGTTCCTGGCCAGCGAAGCCGCGCGGCAGCGCTACTGGGCGGGGAGCCACCTCGGCTGGCGCCGGTTCGCCGCCGCCGTGCCGAACGAAGGGCACCGCGCCCTCGCGGACCTGGAACGCGGCGGCATCGCCGGCGGCGTCATCACCCAGAACGTCGACGGCCTCCACGTGCGGGCGGGGAGCCTTCGCGTGGTCGAGCTGCACGGCACCATGCGCAGGGTCGTGTGCCTCCGGTGCGGCCAGGTGTTCGACCGGCGCGACCTCGCGTCCCGGCTCGAGCAGGACAACCCGTGGCTCGTCGGCGCGGACGATCTTCCCCTCGGCCCCGACGGGGACGTGACCCCGGAGTCCGTCGCGCGGCTGCGGGTCCCGGACTGCACGGTCTGCGGCGGGATGCTGAAGCCCGATGTCGTGTTCTTCGGCGAGTACATCCCTGGGGAGAAGTTCCGGGAGGCGGAGCAGCTCCTCCGAACGAGCGACGCCCTGCTCATCGCCGGGTCCTCGCTCGTGGTGAACTCCGGCATCCGGTTGGTCGAGCGCGCGCGCCGACGTAAGCTGCCGGTGGTCATCGTGAACCGCGGAGAGACCCGCGCCGATGGCCGTGCCACCGTCAAGATCGACGCGGGCACGAGCGATGTCCTCCGCGCACTGGCGGACATGCTGCCCGCCGCCCGCTGACCCCACCGACCGGAACACCTGTGACCCGTCTGCTCCTCATCCGCCACGGCGAGACCGACTGGAACCGCGACCGGCGGGTTCAGGGCACCACCGACATCCCGCTGAACGACGTCGGTCGCGCGCAGGCGAGGGATGCGGCCGCCACCGTCCAAGCGCTCCTCGGCGACGAGCCGGCGCTCACGGTCGCCAGCGACCTGCGCCGCGCGCTCGAGACGGCGCGGATCATCGCCGCCGAGCTGTCGCTGCCGGAGCCGTGGACCTCTCCCCTGCTGCGTGAGCGCAGCTACGGCGACGCCGAGGGGCTCACGATCGAGGAGTACCACGAAGGCTGGGGTGCGTTCGGCGAGGCGGAGCCGCCCGGGGCAGAACCACGCGACGCCCTGCGCGACCGCGCCTTCCGCGGCATCCGCGCCGCCGTCGCCGAGGCGCGGGGC
>JAEZSU010000126.1 GCA_023421635.1 Actinomycetes bacterium
TGACATGGTTGGCGCCGACGCGGGCGAGGATCTTGCCGTGCGACTGCGACACCGCCTTCGCCCAGATCTGCGGCACCTTCAGGTCGACCAGGTTCGCGGTGATGAGCACCGAGGCCTCGATCGAGGACCCGACCGCGACCACGGCTACCTGGAAGTCGCCGGCGCCGATCTGCTTCAGCGCCTCGAAGTTGCGGGCGTCGGCCTGCACCGTATGGGTGACCCGCTCCGACCACTTCTGCACCAGGTCGAGGCTCTCGTCGATCGCGAGCACCTCGCGGTCGAGCCGGTCCAGTTCGCCGGCGCACGCCGCGCCGAACCGCCCCAGGCCGATGACGAGCACGGGGGCGTCGTTGCGGATCTGCTCAACCAACGATCGGCCTTTCCACCGGCAGCGAGTACAGCTGCGTGCGTGAGGTCGCGGCCACCGCCGCGGCGAGTGTCACTGTACCAACGCGGCCCATGAGCATGGTCGCCGCCAGCACGTACACGGCGGGATCCGGCAGGTCCATCGTGAGTCCCGTCGACAGGCCCACCGTCGCGAAGCCCGACACCACGTCGAAGAGCACCTCGTCCACCGGCGCCTTCGTGATCTGGGCGATCGTGATCGTGGAGAGCGCGACGATCGTGGCGCCCCAGGCCACGACCGAGAGCGCCACCCGCTGCACGTCGCTGGGGATGCGGCGGCCGAACGCGTGCACCGAGGGGCGACCCTTGGCCTCCGACCACACCGCCAGCGCGAGGACGGCGAGCGTGGTCACCTTGATGCCGCCGGCCGTCGACGCCGAGCCGCCGCCGACGAACATCAGCATCGACCCGGCGAGCAGCGAGGAGCCGTGCAGTTCGCCGATGTCGATGACCGAGAATCCGCCCGACCGGGTCATGGCGGACAGGAACAGTGACTGGAAGGTGGTGTCCCACGCATCCATCCCCCCGAACGTGCGCGGGTTGTCGAACTCCAGCACGACGAAGACGATCGCGCCGGCGAAGAACAGCAGGGTCGTCGTGATGAGCGTGAGCTTCGCGTGCAGCGACCAGCGCCGCACGTGCCACTGATGGCGCCACAGCGTGAAGATCACCGGGAATCCGATGGACCCCAGGAACACGCCGATCATGAGCACGGTCATGAAGAAGTAGTCGGTCGCGAAGGGGGCGATCCCGTTGACGTTCGGCGTGAAGCCGGTGTTGGTGAACGCCATCGCGGCGAAGTAGGGCGCCTCCCACAGCGCCGTCACGGGGTGCACCCCGCCGAGCAGGAGCGAGGGGTAGAGCAGGACCGCGAGGCCGGCCTCGATCACCACCGTGGACAGTGCCACCGTGCGCAGCAGCTGGCCCACCTCGCCCAGTCGCACCGTCTGCCCCTCGTTGACGGGGCCGCCGTGCATGCGGAGCGGGTTCGTGTCGCCCGCGGCGATGAGCTTGGCCCGCAGCCCCAGCCGCTTGGAGATGATGAGGCCGAGGATGGACGCCAGGGTCAGCACGCCGAGGGCGCCGACGTTGACGCCGATGTAGACGATGACCTGTCCGAAGGGCGACCAGTGCTCGCCCATGTTGACCGTCGTCAGCCCGGTCACGCAGATGGTCGAGACCGCGGTGAACAGTGCGTCGGCGAAGTGGGTGGCCTTCCCGTCGGCGGCGGCCGCCGGGAGCGACAGCAGGAAGGTGAAGACCGCGACGAGCGAGCCGAACACGAGGATCGCGAACCGCGCCGGCGACGACGTCGTCAGTTCGCGCGCCCAGTCGCGGATCCTGTCCCAGCGCACCGCCATCCGGTGCCGGAAGGCGGATACCGCGGACTCGCCGGCCATCCGTGTCTCCTTCCTGCCCCCGTTTCATGGTCGCGCGTGCAACGCACGGCTAACCTAAGCACATGGCGGACATCTTCGGTGTGATCGCGGACGCGACCCGGCGTGACATCCTGCGACTGCTGCTGGAGCGTTCCGACGGCACTCCCGCGGGCACCAGCGTGTCCCACATCGTCCATGAACTCGGGGTCAGCCAGCCCACCGTCTCGAAGCACCTCAAGGTGCTGCGCGAGGCCGGACTGGTCTCGGTCCGCGAGGACGGCCAGCACCGCTACTACAGCCTCTCCTCCGCGCCGCTCGACGAGGTCGAGGACTGGCTGATGCCGTTCCAGGACGCTGCGGCCGCCGACGGCCTGCCCGCCGTGCCGGTGCTGCCGGCCCAGGCGGCCCACGCGGCGGACGTGGTCGGGCGCGCCGCCGCATCCGTCAACCACGCCGTCGCCGCGGCGCTCAAGCGCCTCCCCGGGCGCTGAACCACGGCAATCCCACAGGTCACACCCGTTTACACCCGCCACCGCGTGGCCCTACAGTTGCGGCAAGCGCACGCCCGTGCGCGGTGATGGGGGAGACGATGGCCGAGTTGCCCGACGTGCGGTTCCTCACGGTCGCCGAGGTCGCTGCCATGATGCGCGTCTCGAGCATGACCGTGTACCGGATGGTGCACGCCGGTGATCTGCCGGCGGTGCGCTTCGGTCGCAGCTACCGGGTGCCGGAATCGGCCGTGGCCGAGCTCGTGCAACGCGGGGTCTCCGACGTCGGCTAGACTCATCTGAGGCATTTTTTCCGTATGCCCGATCCCGGGCGCAGTCCATCTGCGTCCAGACCCCTGACATAGCGAGGTTTTCCGTGGGTTCTGTCATCAAGAAGCGCCGCAAGCGCATGGCGAAGAAGAAGCACCGCAAGCTGCTTCGTAAGACTCGCCACCAGCGCCGCAACAAGAAGTAGTCCGCAAGGGCTGCGACAGCGGCAACCGAACACCGAGCGCCCCCGACCGGCATGTGCCTGTCGATGGGGCGCTTCGTGTCCCGGGCGAGCCCCGGGTCGAGGAAGGGACAGCATGAAATCCATCACGGTCCAGGAACTGCGTGAGCGCTCCGGCGTTCCCCTCATCGACGTGCGTGAGGTCGACGAGTTCGCCGCGGGGCATGTGCCCGGCGCGGTGAACCTGCCGATGTCCACGATCGGCGAGCACCTCGACGAGCTGCCGGACGGCGCGTTCGACGTCATCTGCCAGGCCGGCGGCCGGTCGGCCCGGGTCGTGCAAGCGCTCGAGGCCCGCGGCTACGACGCCACGAACGTCGACGGCGGCACCGGCGAGTGGATCGCCGCCGGCTACCCCGTCGAGCAGTAGCGCGCGCGCCGCTGGCGGCGCCCGGCCCTCGCTGGGCCGTTACGATGGGATCGTGACCACCATCACGATCATCGGCAAGGACGGCTGCCACCTCTGCGACGTCGCGCGCGGCGTCGTGGACCAGGTGCTCGCCGAGCTCCCCGAGGCGCGGGCCGACCGCATCGAGGTGGTCGAGGCGTCCATCGAGACCGACCCTGTGCTCTACGACCTGTGGTGGGAGAAGATCCCGGTGGT
>JAEZSU010000159.1 GCA_023421635.1 Actinomycetes bacterium
CACATCAACGTGGGCCTCACCTACCTCGACGGCGACGTCGTCGCGCAGGCGAACCGGGACTGGGACATCGCCAGCGGCCCGGCAGAGACACTCGACACCGCGATGGACATGATCGACGCGCTGCGCACCGAGCACCCGGGCGTCCCGGTGTGGGGCGTGGCGGTCGGTCTCCCCGGCCCGGTCGACTTCGAGTCCGGTCGCCCGGTCGCACCGCCGATCATGCCCGGCTGGAACGGGTTCGACGTGCGGCGACGTTTCGAGCAGCGCTACGAGGCGCCGGCCTGGGTGGACAACGACGTGAACCTGCTCGCGTTCAGCGAACGCGCACGGCGACGCACCGAGCATGCCGACCTCATCTACTGCAAGGTCGGCTCCGGGATCGGCGCAGGACTCCTCTCGCACGGACACGTGCATCGGGGCGCGAACGGCGCGGCGGGCGACATCGGACACGTGCGGGTGCGCGACTCACAGGCGCAGTGCCGCTGCGGCAAGGTCGGCTGTCTCGAGGCCGAGGCCGGAGGCTGGGCGCTCGTGCTCGACGCGGAGCGGGCGCTCGCGGAGGGCGCCGGCGGCCTGCTCGCCACGCGGACCGCCGCAGGCGAAGAACTCACGCCCGACCTCATCGCTCGCTGTGCCGAGGACGGGGACGCGGTCGCCATCTCACTCATCCAGCGGTCCGCGCGCACCGTGGGCGAGGCCATCGCCGCCCTGGTGAACATGTTCAACCCCGGCACGATCGTCGTCGGCGGCGCGATCGCTGCCGCCGGCGAGGTGTTCCTCGCCGAGGTCCGGCAGCGGGTGTACGAGCTGTCGCTGCCCCTCGCGACGCGCGACCTCATGATCGTCCAGTCCGTCAACGACGTGCGGGAGCCCTTGCGCGGCGGGGCCGACATGGTCCGCGAGCAGCTGTTCGACGCCACCTTCCCGCGGTGGTTCGCCGACGGGCGCCCCTCGCTGCAGGCCATCCGACAGTCGGCGTGACTTTCTCCACCTTCGGGCAAAAGCAGGTACCTTCGTGTCAAAAGCACGAAGGAGTGCCATGCTGCGGTTCCCCACATCCGCCCCACCTGTCCTGAGCGATGACGCACTCGGCCGCGACGCGACCGGCGCCGCGCGCCTGCGCCTTCGCCTCCCGTGGATCCGGTCGCTGCCCCTGACCGCGGTGACCGGGCTGACGGTGTCGGTGGACGGACGGCCCGCGCCGGTGACCGAGGTCGCCACCCCGAGCGCCGTCATCCCGGCGGCGGAGCTGACCGCGACCGCGCACTGGTGGTTCCTGCAGGACGTCCTCGAGGTGCGCACCGCGCGCGCGATCGCCTCGGGGCCGCATACCGTGGCGGTGTCGCTGCACCTGCTCGTGCCCTATCTCCCCGGCGGGCCCGGCGTGCCGCTCACCCTCTCCTTCGCGGAGGAGCGGACCCTGGATGTCGACCAGCCTGCGACGCTCGCCGCCGACCTCCGCCCGACGCGGAGCCCAGGACCACCGCCGGATGCGGCGGACTGGACGTTCGCGGCATCCGCGTTCAACTGGACGCCGGAGATCCTGCGGGCGGCGCGCGACGCGACCGACATCGTCCACGGCATCGTCGCAGGCGGCGTGGCCGACGTGATCGAGATCGAGCCGGGACAGACCTGGCGCAGCTTCCCCGCCCCCGCCGACGCAGAGGTGGCCGCCTTCGCCGAGCGCCTCCGAGGCGACGGGGGCAGGGTGAGCATCGTCGGAGCGTGCCTCGACGACTGGGCCGACCCCGCGACCCGCCGGGACGACGAGGCGCGGCTGGCGTTCCTGCTGCCGCAGCTGCGCATCGCGCACGTGCTCGGCGCCGAGGGGGTGCGACTCCCGATCGGTCAGGCCGGGCCGGCGCTTCTCGAGGCGCTCCTGCCGCATCTGCACCGGCTCGACCTCACCCTCTACGAGGAGATCCAGGGGCCGCAGTCGCCGACCTCGCCGCCCGTCCGCGCGGCGGTCGAGACGGTGGCACGGCTGGGCGATCCGCGGGTGCGTCTGCTCGTGGACTGCTCGATGCTCATGCCCTCGCTGCCGCCGAGCTACCTCGACGCCCTCGCCCGTGCGGGCGTCGACCCGGCGCTGCTCGCGCGCCTCGCGACCGGGTGGCTCGACGATGCCACTCCGGATGCGGTCGCCGCCGCCCTGCACGCGGGCGCCGTGCCACCGACGGCACGGACGCTCTTCATGGACCTGCTGGTGCGGTTCGGCCGGTCCTCCGTCGCCGATCTCGCGGACCTGCTGCCGCTGACGGGGGCGTTCCACCTGAAGTTCTGGGACCTCGACGACGAGGGCGGGCGCATCTCCGCCCCGCTGCGGGCGCTCGGCACCGTGCTGCGCGCGCAAGGGTTCCGCGGCACCCTGTGCAGCGAGTGGGGCGGGCACGGGTGGCTCGCGGACGCGGATCCCGCCGACATGACCGTGCGACACCTCGCGCTGGCCTCGTCCGCCCTCGGCGCTCCGGCCTGACGTCTCCGCCGCGTCCCGAGCCCCCTTCATCCGTCACGAATGCAGCGTTTCGCGGCGTGACACTGCGATTTCGCGACGGATGAACAGCGGGTGGGAGACGCCGGGAGACGACGGGAGACGACGGGAGTCGCCCGGCGA
>JAEZSU010000170.1 GCA_023421635.1 Actinomycetes bacterium
GCCCCCCCCCCCCCCCCCCCCCCCCCCCACCGAACCGTCTCCGGCACGCCCGGAGACCCAGGGAGGTTTCCCATGCCAACCGAGTCCGACGCCGCAGCCGGCACCGCCGCGCTGCCGTTGCTCGAACTGGCCGAGGTCTCGGTCAGCTACTCCGGCGGCGCCGTCCGTGCGCTCGACCGGGTCGACCTACGGGTGTTCCGTGGACAGATCGTGGTGCTCATCGGCGTCAACGGCGCCGGGAAGACCACCGTGCTCTCCGCGATCTCCGGCCTGCTGCCGTTCACGGGCGGGTCGCTGGACACCGGCGCCATCCTCTTCGACGGGCAGGACCTGAAATCGAAGAGCGCGTCCGCCCGGGTCCAATCCGGCATCTCCATGGTCATGGAGGGCCGGCGCACGTTCCCGGACCTCAGCGTCGAGGAGAACCTCACCGCCGGGGGGTTCACCCGCACCGCCGCGGAGGCGCGGGAGAGCCGCGAGCGCGTCTACGGGATGTTCCCCATCCTCGCCGAGCGCCGCAAGCAGCTCGCCGGCCTCCTCTCCGGCGGCGAGCAGCAGATGCTCGCCATCGGCCGCGCACTCATGCAGCGCCCGACGCTGCTGATGCTCGACGAGCCGTCCCTGGGGCTCGCGCCCCTCATCGTCGAGCAGATCAAGGGCCACATCCAGGAGATCAACGCGGAGGGCACCAGCGTCCTCCTGATCGAACAGAACGCGGCGATGGCGCTCTCCATCGCCGACTACGCCTACGTGCTCGACGGCAAGACCGTGGCCCGGCAGGGGACCGGGGCGGAACTGCTCGCCGACTCCGTGGTGCAGGAGCTGTACCTCGGCGTCGCAGGCGAGGGCAGGCGCTCCTTCCGCGGTGCCTTCGAAGCGCGCAAGAAGGGGAACCGATGAGCGAGCCATTGCTGAGCGCACAGGACGTCACGGTCAAGTTCGGCGGCGTGACCGCGGTCGACCGGGTCAGCTTCGACGTGGCCCGCGGCGAACTGTTCGCCATCATCGGCCCGAACGGGGCCGGCAAGACCACGCTGTTCAACTGCCTGAGCGGACTGGTGAAGTACAGCGGCCAGATCCGGTTCGACGGCGCCGCCATCACGGGGCGGCGCGCCGACCAGATCGCCCAGGTCGGCATCGCCCGCACCTTTCAGAACCTCGGCCTGTTCTCGAGCATGACCGTGCTCGAGAACGTGCTCGTCGGCCGCGCCAGCAAGCTCACCGCCGGCGTCCCCGCCGGGCTGCTCTGGTACGGCAAGGCGCGCAGACAGGAGATCGACGCGCGGCAGCACGCCTACGAGGTGCTGGACGTGATGGGGATGGCGGATCTCGCGAACACGCCGATCAAGAGCCTCCCGTACGGGACGCGCAAGCGGGTCGAACTCGCGAAGGCGGCCGTCGTCGCCCCGCAGCTGCTGCTGCTGGACGAACCCGTCGCCGGGCTGAACCACACCGAGACCGACGAGCTCATCGGCGCGGTCCTCGAACTCAAGGACGCGATGGGGCTGACCATCGTGCTCATCGAACACGACACCTTCCTGGTCATGGACGTCGCCGACCGCATCCTCGCCCTGAACTTCGGGCAGCCGATCGGTCTCGGCACGCCCGCCGAGATCCAGGCGAACCCCAAGGTGGTCGAGGCGTACCTCGGCACCACCGCGGCGCACGACGGACTGGCCGTGGACACGACGAAGGGAGGCGAAGGCTGATGGACACCTTCGTACAGATCCTCATCTCCGGGGTCGCGCTCGGCTTCCTCTACGCCCTGGTCTCGCTGAGCTTCGTGGTGCTGCTGAAGGCCACCGGGCACTTCAACCTGCTCCCGGGCTCGTTCGTGCTGCTCGGCGCGTACGCGCTGTTCCAGTTCCACCGGAACTTCGGCATCGACTTCTGGGTCTCGCTGGCGCTCGCCATCGTGGTGGTCACCGCGGTGGGACTTGCGATCCAGTACGTGATCTTTCAGCGGATCGAACGCACCGCCGACCAGCACGCGGCGGGACTGGCCATCCTGCTGGTCACCATCGGACTGCTGAGCCTCAGCCAGGCCACCGCCGTCTCCTCGTGGGGCGCGGAGGTCCTGCTGCTCGGCGACCCGTGGGGCCTGGACACGCTCCGCCTCGGCGCGATCAACGTGCCGATGCGCGACATCTGGGTCATCATCCTCAGCATCGTGGTGCTGATCGTGTTCTGGCTCGTCATCCAGCACACCCGCATCGGTGTCGGGATGCGCGCCATCGCGAGCGACAGCCAGGCGGCGTACGTCCAGGGCATCAGCCCCCGGAAGGTCGCCCCCTACGCATGGCTCATGAGCGCGGGTGCCGCGGTCATCGCGGGCGTGCTGATGGCGACCGAGGCAGGCGGCGGGCTCCGCCCCACGCTCGACGTGGTCGCGTTCACGGCGCTGCCCGCACTCATCCTCGGCGGCATCCGGTCGCTGCCCGGATGCGTCGCCGGCGGGCTCGTGCTCGGTGTGCTGCAGCAGCTCGCCAACGGCTACGCGCCGGCGGCGTTCGGCCAGCACTTCGCCACGGTCCTGCCCTGGATCATCATGATCATCGTTCTTCTCGTCCGTCCCAGTGGCCTGTTCGCCACGCGTGAGTTCCGGAGGGCATGAATATGGCCACCCTGGCAAGCACCGGCACCCTCCGCACGAAGGGGGCGTTCGACGCCCGCATCCGACGCGAGGTGCGCGTCTTCCAATCACCCGTCACGCGGTACGGCGCCGTGCTGCTCACCGCCCTCGCGGTGATCCTGCCGTTGAGCACCTCCGACTCGTTCCTGCTCTCGCTCGGGATCACGGTGGGCTTCTTCTCCATCGCCGCGATCGGGCTGAACGTGCTCAACGGCTACGCCGGCCAGATCAACATGGGCCAGCCGTTCTTCCTTGCGATCGGCGCGTTCACGGCGGTCGGGTTCGGCTCGATCATGAACCTGCCGCTGCCGGTGTGGCTCCTCGCCGTGGTCGTGGTCGGCGCGATCTCCGGCGTGCTCGTGGCGCCGCTCGCGCTGCGGCTCAAGGGCGTCTACCAGATCGTGCTGAGCCTCGGCCTGATCTTCATCGGGCAGTACATCTTCGTGAACTGGAGCGATCTCACCGGCGGTGTGTCCGGCCGCAAGGCGCCGCTGAACCTGTCGGTCGGGCCGCTCGACTTCGCCGCGCTGCAGTTCGGCGGGATGGGCTACAGCTACCAGCAGGGACTGTTCATGCTGGTGTGGCTGTTCGTCGCGCTGTGCATGTTCCTCGTGCATCTGCTCATGAAGTCGCCCGGCGGCCGCAGCATCGTGGCGCTCCGCGACGCCGAGCTGGCCGCACGGGTGGCCGGGATCAGCCCCGCCCGCACCATGTTCGGCGCGTACGCGATCTCGAGCGCCATGGGTGCGCTCGGCGGTGCGTTCTACGTCGCGCAGCTGCGCTTCGTCAGCCCCGAGCAGTTCAACCTCGGGATGGGCCTGACGTTCATCATCATCGTCACCGTCGGCGGACTCGCCACGGCGTGGGGGCCGGTCGTCGGGAGCCTGGTGATCTGCTCGATCCCGGTGCTCGCGAGCCGTTACGCCGAGTACATCCCGTTCCTGAAGGCGAACTCGTCCACCCCGGACGGGACCTGGGGCATCCCGGTCGGGCAGTTCCCGGTGGTCGTGTACGGCGTGCTGCTCGTGCTGATCCTCATGTTCGAACCCAAGGGGCTCACACACCTCATCAAGGTCTTCGCCCTCTGGGCGACGCGGCCCCTGCGTCGGCGGATCGCCGCCGCCCGAGGCGTGGAGGGGACGGCATGAGCCGGTTCGCGGGCAGGGTCGCGTTCATCACGGGCGCGGCGTCGGGTGCGGGCTTCGGCCAGGCGCAGGTGTTCGGCCGGGCCGGCGTGCGCATCGCCGTGGCCGACGTGCGCGCGGACGCCGTCGAGGATGCGGTGA
>JAEZSU010000195.1 GCA_023421635.1 Actinomycetes bacterium
CCACCGCACGTCGAGCAGGCGCACCGGTCGGGCTGCCGCGGCGTCGGCGAGCGCAGCGGGTGTGATGAGGTGCGTCACGGACCGAGCCTGACCCGGCCGCCGCCGGCCCGCCACCGAGCGTGACACACCGTGTCACGCGCCGTCATGCACCGTCACAGGGGGCTGCTCCTCCGGCCGACGCCGGCACGAGAACGTCACGCAGACCGGAACGCAACCCCCGCGGCGGCCCAAGTTCGCAGCGTATCGTCGCGGGCATGTTCATGCTGTCGGGCGGTCCTCGCGCGGGGCAGTTGGTCGATGAGCTCCCGGACGGGTATCACCTGCTGGGCGTGCAGACCGACGGCCCCTCGCAGCTGATCGTGGGCGACATGGTGGCAGCCGTCGCGGTATGGCCCGAGGACGAGCCCGCCGCCTGATCTGACGGCCGGCTCACCCTGGGGCCTGCGTCAGCGCAGCGCCAGGAGCCGGTCGACGGCGGTGGTGAGATCGAGCGTCTGCGCGACCTCGACGGCACGGTCGGGGCGGGATCCCGCGTGGACGACATGGATGCGGCCGACGACGTCGATGAAGCCGATCGTCGCACCGTTCTCGCGGACCGCGTAGCTGTCGAAGCCGGTGCGCTCCAGCTGCACCGCGTCGACCAGCGGCAGCTGGATCGGCTCGGTCGCCGGGAGCGCGTCGATGTCGGTGCCGGTGGGGTGGTTCGCGGTGGGCAGCATCGGTGACTCCGTTCGGCGGGGGTGGAAGGACGATCCGATCATGGCGATCCGACGACGCGGACGACCCGCCCTTCCCCCAGCGGCCCGGAGGTGCTACACGGCTCCGATCACCGGTAGGCCCGCTCGTACGCGCCGGGCACCGGCGGGTCGGACACGCCGAGTTCGGCGGCCGCCGTGAGCGCGAAGTGCGGGTCGCGCAGCATCTGCCGGCCCGCGAGGACGACGTCGGCCTGCCCGGTGACGAGCACCTGCTCCGCCTGGAACGCCTGGTCGATCATGCCGACGGCGGCGACCGGCGCACCCGTGGCCGCGCGCACGGCGGCGGCGAACGGCACCTGGTAGCCGGGGCCGGTGGGGATGCGGGCGGACGCGTTCCCGCCGCTGGAGACGTCGAACAGGTCGACGCCCCGCGCGCGCACCCAGCCGGCGACCGTGCAGGTGTCCTCCAGGGTCCATCCGCCCTCGACCCAGTCCGTCGCGGAGAAGCGGACGAGCAGCGCCCGCTCCGGCCCGAGCTCCGCCCGGACGGCGTCGACGACCTCGAGCAGCAGCCGCGCCCGGCCCTCGAGCGACCCGCCGTACTCGTCGCTCCGACGGTTGCTGAGCGGGGAGAGGAACTCGTGGAGGAGGTAGCCGTGAGCCGCGTGCACCTCGACCAGGTCGAACCCGGCGTCGACCGCCCGGCGCGTCGCCGCGGCGAACGCGCTCACCACCTCGTGGATGCCCTCACGGTCGAGCTCCCGCGGCGTCGCGAGGCCGTCGAAGGCGACCGGGCTCGGTGCCACGGTGGGCCAGCCGCCGTCCTCGACCGGCACGCTGCCGGCGCGGTCGGTGCCGTAGGGACGGAAGGTGGAGCCCTTCCGTCCCGCGTGCGCGAGCTGGATGCCCGCGGCCGCGCCCTGCCCGTGCAGGAAGTCGACGACGGGTCGCAGCGCGTCGCGCTGCGCATCGTTCCACAGGCCGAGGTCCTCCGGGCTGATCCGCCCCTCGGGGACCACCGCGGTCGCCTCCGCGATCACCGCGCCCGCGCCTCCCCGGGCGAAGGATCCGAGGTGGACGAGGTGCCACGGCGTGGCGATCCCGTCGCGGGCGGTGACGGCGTACTGGCACATCGGCGGCACCCACAGCCGGTTGCGCACATCGATGCCGCGCAGCCGCAGGGGTTCGAACAGGGCGCGACGGCGCGACGGGATCATCCGGTCCTCCGGGGTCGGTGCGGTCACAGGCCGAGCCTGCGGATGAAGTCGTTCTCGAACCGGCGTTCCGGGTCGAGCCGGGCGCGCAGGTCGGCGAAGTCGTCCCATCGGGGATAGCGCTCACGCAGCGCGCCGGCATCCAGGGTGAAGAGTTTGCCCCAGTGCGGGCGGGCGGACTCGGGAAGCGCCGCCTCGATGAGCGGCAGCAGCGCGAGCACGGCGGGCTGGTCGGGCAGCCAGGTGAAGTGGATCCCCACGGTGTCACGCCCGTACGCGCCGCTGAGCCACAGTTCGTCCGCGGCGACGGTACGCACCTCGCAGATCTGCAGCAGCGGCCGGATGCGGTCGGCGAGCGAGCGCATCGCCTCGATCGCGGCGACCGCATCCGTCCGCGCCACGAGGTACTCGGTCTGCAGCTCCGCGCCGGCGGAGGGGGTGAAGGCGAGACGGAAGTGCGGCAGCCGCTCGTACCACGACCCGGCGACCCCGCCCTGTTCGGTCGCGGGGGCCGGATCGACGCCGGGGATGGGGTGGCGCGGCCCGTCGGCGTCGCGTGCGTCCACGGCGGCCGCGTCGAGGCCGCGGTCCCCCACCCGCGACTTCGTCCAGATCTGGTCGACACGGTCCGCATCCCGCCAGGTGGTGAACAGGCTCACGCTCGAGGCCGCCGAGGTGACCGCGTCGAGGTCGGCCAGGATGCGGTCCCACGCCCCGCCGTCGTACACCCGCTGGGCGATCTCGAACGCCGGCTCCACCTCGACGTCGAGGTGGGTCACGATCCCCAGCGCGCCGAGGCCCACCACTGCACCGGGGAAGTCACGGTCGCCACGGGCGATGCGCCGGAGCTCGCCGTCGGCACCGACCGTCTCGATCGCCGCCACGTGCGCGGCGAGCGAGCCCGACGCATCCCCCGAGCCGTGCGTGCCGGTCTGCACGGCACCGCCGATCGAGATGTGCGGCAGAGAGGCGAGGTTGCGGAACGCGACGCCGGCGGCGTGCAGCGACGGGGCGACGTCGCCGTAGCGAGCGCCGGCGGGGACGCGCACGAACCGCTTGCTGTCGGGCAGGTACTCGTCGGCGGAGAGCCGCCGGAGCGAGACGAGCACGCCGTCGGTGTCGGCGATGTCGTTGAAGCAATGGCGGGAACCCAGCACCCGAAGACGCGGTTCGCGCCGCACGAGGTCGCTCAGTTCGGCGAGCGACGCGGGTTCCGCCAGCCGTCGTGCCGAATAGGTGAGGTTGCCCGCCCAGTTGCGGCCGGCGGCGGAGGTCTGCACCCCTCGATGGTAACCATGGGGGTGCGCGCGCGGGCCGGTCAGCCGAGCAGATCGCCCATCCGCTTGGCGATCATGGTCGTGGCCAGCTTGGGGTTCAGGCGGGAGAGCTTGTCCATCATCGCGGCGTCCGCGCCGATCGTCGCGCGGAACCGCCCCTTCTCGACGGCGTCGACGATGACCCGCGCCGCCTCGACGGCGCTCGTCGTCTTCACCGAGGGGCTCTCGGCGCTCGCGTCGGACGAGACGGACACCCCCGAGTTCGCGGCGATGTCGGTGCCGATCGCGCCGGGGAAGATCACGGTCACCGCGACGGACGTGTCCATGAGCTCGGCGTACAGCGCCTCGGTGAGGAGGGTCACCGCGGCCTTCGACGCCCCATAGACCGCCTGCCCCGGCACAGGGGCGTACGCGCCCATGCTCGAGACGTTCACCAGGGCCGCCTCGGGACGCGCCATGAGGTGCGGCACGAACGACTTGCACATCGTCACGACGCCCCAGAAGTTCACGTTCATGACCTTCTCGATCTCCTCGTAGGGCAGATCGACGACCTTCACGAACTTCTGGATGATGCCGGCGACGTTCAGGACGCCGTCGACCTGCCCGTGCGTCGCGATGACCGCATCCGGCAGCTGCTCGACGGCCGACCGGTCGGTGAGGTCGACCGCGTGCACGGAGAACGACGTCGTGCCGCCGGCGAGGTCGGCGGTGCGCTCGAGCCCGTCCCGGTTCAGGTCCACTCCCGCGACCGAGGCGCCCGCCGCGAGCAGCTGGAGCGCCACCTCGCGACCGATGCCGTTGCCGGCGCCGGTCACGACGAAGACCTTGCCCTCGATGTCCATCACTGCCTCCTCATGGGCCCCGCGGCCCGCGTCGTCCGCCCATCCAAGCAGAGATCCGCCCTGCTCACCCGCCCTCGGCGACGAGCTCGCGCAGCCGCACGGCGTTGCGGACCGCATGCCCCTCGCCGTCGTTGTCGAAGTACACCAGCACCTCGTGCCCGTCCCGCTCCCACTCCAGGATCCGGTCCCGCCACCAGCGCAGGTCGTCCTCCGAGTAGGAGCCGGCGTAGAGCGTGTGCGGATCGGGACCGTGCAGGCGGGCGTAGACGAGCGGCGCCGTCGCGCGCAGCTCGCATGCGAGTCCCGCGCCACTCATGACGCAGTATGCGGCGCCGTGGGCGGCGAGGATGCCGAACACGTCGTCCGCGACCCACGAGGGGTGGCGGAGCTCCATGACCGGGCGCAGGTGCGCGGGCGTCGCCGTCAGGAACGCGTCGAGCCGGTCGTCGTCACGTTCCATGTCGGGCGGCAGCTGCACGAGGAGCGGGCCACGATGCGGGCCGAGGGCCGCGGTAGCGGTGTCGATCCGGTCCAGCCACACCGCCGGGTCGGCGAGGCGCTTGCCGTGGCTGAGTCCCCGCGGCGCCTTCACCGAGATGAGGAACCCCTCCGGCACCCGCTCCGCCCAGGCGGAGAACCGCGCCTCGGAGGGCCAGCGGTAGAAGCTGCCGTTGAGCTCGACGGTGTCGAACCGTTCGGCGTACCGCTCCAGCCAGCGTCCCGACGGCACGCCCTGGTAGAGCACCTGCCGCCAGTGCGGGTAGGTCCAGCCGGACGTGCCGATGCGCACCATCGGGGCAGCCTATCCCCGATGGTGCGCAGCGCGCGGTCAGACCTGGTAGCCCTGGTAGCGCCGGAAGAGCTTGGAGAGCATGAGCACCGTCTGCAGCACGGTCACGACGCCGACGATCGGCCAGCCGACCCACAGGATCGAGGACTGCGCGAGCGGGCCGAGCATGTTCCAGATGATGGCCATCGCGATGAGCACCACACCCAGCATGATCAGCGGCACCCAGTGTCCGAGCGTGCCGCCGCCGCGTTCCGCCTTGGCCTGCATCGCCCAGTTGTCGACCTTCTTGCGCGACAGGAACCGGGTCCAGGAGCGCAGGAAGTGGCTGATGCGGATCCACATGAACAGCTCGGCGGGGAACACGAGCACCGCGAACATGATGTCCCGGTTGTTGTGGTGCTTCATGGTCCGGGCGATGCGCAGGTTCAGCAGCACCGCGACCACCGGCGGGATCAGCCACCACGGCGAGAACACGAACGCGTTGATCGACAGCGACCCGGCGAGCAGGATGAGGAACGCCACCCGCACGAACAGGTTGGTCAGCATCCCGAAGTTCTCGAACCAGCGCAGCCGCAGGTTGGGGTGGAAGGGCTGTCCCTTCGTGTCGCCGCGCTGCCCCGGCCACATGAGTTCGATCGCGCCGTAGGTCCACTTCACCTGCTGCGCGTCGTACCCCTTGAGGGTGGTCATGCCGCCGACGCTCGCACGGGCGTACGGGCTGATCTTGGTGAGGTAGCCCGCGCTCTTGATCTGCAGCGACAGCAGCGAGTCCTCGACCTCGCTGTCCTTCACCCACGGCGTGGACTGGTGGTTCGCCTTCATGGCGTCGCGCAGCGCATTCGTGGAGAAGATGGAGAACTGCCCGCCCAGCACGGCCATGTTGCGGCCCCGGAGCAGGTTCTGCAGGTTGAACGCCGCGAACTGGGTGCGCTGCCCGGCGATGAGGAACTTCGCCATGAGGCCCTTGATCGGCCGGTCGTCGATCGTGTAGATCGCGGAGATGCCGCCGATGCGGGTGTCGCTGATCGCCTCGGTCTCGAGGTACTCGACCGCCTTGGGGTCGGCGACCGTGTCGCCGTCCACGCCGAGGAGGAAGTCGCATCCCTCCACGAGCGAATAGCCGTAGTTGAGCGCGCCGACCTTCTTGTCCGGGTTCTTGCCGATGTCGTGCACGAACACCTCGGTGAACTGCTCGCCGAGCTCGGTGGTCAGTTCGTGGGGTCCGGCGTACTCGGCGGCGATCTTCGCCGTGTCGTCGGTCGTGTTGTTGATCACGACGTGGATGACGTCCGGCACCCGCGTCTGCTGCAGCAGCGCCTCGATCACGTCCGCGATCGACTCCGCCTCGTTGTAGGCGGGGATGACGCAGCCGATGGTCGACCGGTGCACGTTGGTGTGCTCCAGCACCGCCATGAAGTCCTCTTCGAAGGCGGGCGCGTCGGCGAAGGGGTCCTGCAGCGCGGGCGGCATCGGCTCGAGGGCGTGCGTGGGCGGGTAGGAGATCCGAGGATCGGACATGGGGACTCACATCCTGGTGGGCGACTCACGGGTGTCGTCGCGGGGACTGCGGCACCGGGGACGCCCGGTGATGAACACCAGCGTGCCCCATCCGCCGCAAGGTTCCCGCCGGTGATGCGGCACCGGACCGCAAGATTTGCGCAAGATTGCCGGAGGGCCCGGCCGCGGGCTCAGTCGGCGAAGATCGCGATCGGCAGGTACTGGTAGATGACCTGCTCCTGGAACGACGTGTCGGTGTTGGCCTGTCCTTCGACGACGACCGTGAACGCGAACTCCAGCGTCACGCCGTACGTGTCGGCCGGCAGCTGGTGGATCGTCTGTCCTTCGACGAGCAGCCCGCCCTGGAAGTGGTTCAGCAGCAGTCCCTTGTCCGACCGGAGGGTGTCGGAGGGGACGAGGGTGCGGGGGTCGGCCGTGAACTGGTACGGCGTCTGCACCTGGCCCGAGACCTGCGAGGTCTTCGCGGTGATGCGCACGGACGAGATGTACACGCGGCGCTTCTCGCTCAGCACGGCCTTGTCGTCGACCCGGTTGTCGAACACGTTGATGGCGAACCCGAACGTCTTGTCGTTCGTCGGGGTCCATTCCCGTGTGCGCTTGGGATCGGCCGCCCACACGTCGAGGTGCACGACGAGGTCGTCGGCGATGTCGCTGGTGAGCGACACGGACCCGTCGTAGGTGAACTGCGAGTTGAACTCGAGTGAGGGGGTCGGCGTCGCCACCGGGGTCGAGACGACCTCCACCGTGTCGCCCTGCAGGTTGTTGAAGGCGTCGACGACCTGGGAGCATCCGGTCAGGGAGACGCCCCCGGTCAGCGCAAGCGCGGCGAGGGCTGCGACACGCCGCAACCGACGTCCATCGGGTCGAGAGTTCACGGGTCCACTCCTCGGAGAGTCCGCTGTCGTAGCGGAGGATGTCGCGGGCCGGGGCCTGCCGGGTCGGGTGCACGGTCCCGGAGGAGAGAACTCCGGATGGCGGCCAAAGTATACGCGAGCATCGTTAGACTCACCTCCATGCGAGCCGGGGGACCGACCGGCGCGGTCGCGGCGCCCGGTCGACGCGGGGAGACGACTGCCCGCACCCGCTCCGTCTGGGCGACCCAGTCCCTGCTCGCCGCGGTCGTCGTGGTCGTCGCGCTCATCATGCTGGCGATCGCGCCGGGCGAGTTCACCTCCTGGCCGTTCACCGTCGGCGTGGCCTCGATCGTCGGGATCACCGCGGTCTCGCTGGCGGTGCCGTGGCACCGGCTCCCCCGCACCGCGATCCTCGCCCTGCCCATGCTCGACATCGCCGCGATCGGGCTCATGGAGTACGGGAGCGGGCTGTACACCGGATTCCTGTGGGTGTTCCCGACCGTGTGGATCGCGACGCACTTCGGGTTCGCGGCGCTGGCGGCCGGCGGAACCCTCATCTGCCTGCTGATGCTCGCCACCGCCGTGTCCGCCCAGCACGACGCGGCGACGCTGCCGCGCCTGCTCGTGGTGCTCCTCTCGCTCACGTTCCTCGGCATCAGCATCCAGCTGGGCACCCGCAGGACCCGCGCCTTCCAGACGCTCCTGCGTCGCCAGGCCGGCAAGCTCGAGGAGACCGTCACACAGGTGCGGGCACAGGAGCGCCGGGTGCGGTTCGTGCTGGACGCGATCGACCTCGGCATCGTGCGGATCACGGCCGGAGGCCGCATCCTCGCCGTCAACGACACCTACCTCACGCTCTACGGGCTGGACCCGGAGCACCCGGAACGGCCCGGGCGCAGCGTCGAGTACGCGACCCTCCGCGGCGAGCCGTTGCCGCCGTCGCGACGTCCGCTCGTGCGTGCCGCGGCCGGCGAGACGGTGCAGGAGGAGCGGGTGTGGCTGTTCGACGCGGACGGGGTGTGGCACGCGCTGACGGTCTCCATCCGCCCGCTGCCGCCCGCGCCCGGCGAGGAGGCGAGCACCCTGCTGGTCGTCCGGGAGGTGACGGCGCTGATCGAGTCGGAGCAGGCCCGCGAACGGATCGCGACCATCGTCTCCCATGAACTCCGGAACCCCCTCACGGCCGTCCTCGGCCACGCCGAACTGCTCGCCGAAGACCCCGGGCTGCCCGCCGGCGCGCGCGGACAGGCGCAGGTGATCGAGGCGGCGGCGCATCGGATGCGGCACCTCGTGGAGGAGATCCTCGCCCGCCCCGACGCGGGGCCGGGCGAGCGCGTCGTCCGCACCCGGATCGATCTGCGGCGCATCCTCGCCGCATCCGTCGAATCCTTCGGGCCCGCGGCGGGGGCACGAGGCGTGGCGCTGGAGCTGGACGTCCCCGACCCGCTGCCCTCGGTGGGGGACGCATTCCGCCTCCGGCAGGTCGTGGACAACCTCTTGAGCAACGCGATCAAGTACACGCCGGCGGGCGGCGCCGTCACCGTGCACGGCGCCACCGACGCGGAGACCGTGACGGTGCGGTTCGTCGACGACGGTGTCGGGATCTCGTCCCGTGACCTCGCCCGCATCTTCGATCCGTACTTCCGCGCCGCGACGGCACGGGCGAGCGCGGTGGACGGCACCGGCCTCGGAATGGGCATCGCGCGCGCCATCGTCGAGGCGCACGGCGGCCGGCTCGACGTCGCGTCGGAGCCGGGCGTCGGCACGACCGTCACCATCGCCCTGCCGAACGGGGAGGGCGAGGAATGACCGACCTGTCCATGCTGACCCTCGGCGTCCCGCAGGCGGCGACGGCGACGCTGGCCGTGCTGCTCGTCGTGCCGCTCGCGTTCCTCGCCCGCCCGTCACGGGCGACGCTGCTGTGGACCCTGTCGCTGCTCACCACCGCCGCGGGGGTCTACGTCGAGCTGTCGGCGGAACTCGGCGGGGTGGAGTGGCTGCGCCGGGCCGGGCTCGGCCTCACGCTCGCCGCGGTCCCGCTGCTGTGGAGCGGCGTGCGGGCATGGCGGGGGGTCGCGGCATACGTCTGGGTCGCGCCGGTCCTCGGGCTCGGGGGCTGTTGCGCACTCGCGCTGCTGCCCGACGCCGCCTACGCGAGCGGGTTCCGGATCGCCTTCTTCGTCGCCGGGGTGTTCGCGGGGTTCGTCGCCGTCGAGCTCCGCCGCATCTCCGAACGGGGAGCGGCCGCCGTCATCCCGCTGGTGGTGCTGTCCACGCTGTTCGCCGCCCTCGGCCTGCTCGTGCTGGCCGGGGGACTGCTCGCACCGGCCGCCGGCGGCGATTTCGCGCTCGTGCGGGCGACGACCTCGATCGGCGTCATCGTGTACCTCGTCTGCGCCCTGCTGGCGATCGTCACGCTCGCCCAGGGTGCCGGCACAGCGCCGCGGCGGGACGGCGACGAGGTCCTCCGCCGGATGCAGGAGCGGCTCCGGCGCGCCCACCGCCGCGGCGAGCCGAACTGGGCGGTGCTCGCCATCCGGCTGGACGACCGTCACGAGCTCGCGGAGGCCTACGGGCGGGAGCGCTTCCTGCACCTGGTCGCGCACTTCGACGATGCGGTGGAGCGGACGCTGCCGGCCGACGCCGACATCGGCGGTCACGGCACGGGGCTGCTGCACGTGCTCATCGACCGCACCGAGACGGTGCTCCAGCAGCACATCGGGCGGGTGCTCGACGCGGTCGCCGACGACACCGACCCGCGGGGGCTGGTGCGACTGTCGGCGAGCATCGGCTGGGTGCCGG
>JAEZSU010000215.1 GCA_023421635.1 Actinomycetes bacterium
CGACATGACAGTTCCGTCTCCTCCGCCACCCGACTTCGTCGCACAGTCAGACCTGCGCGTCGTCGACACCGCATTCGGCGCGGAAGGTGGCGAGGGAGGCAGCTGGTGGTACGCCGTCGTGATCGACAACCCCAACTTCGACGCCGCTTTCGATGCCCAGGAGGTCACGGTGCTGGCGCTCGGCGCCGACGGTGAACCGCTCGGCGTCGCGTACGAGTACCTGACGGTGCTCCCCGGCGCCACCGCGCTCGCCGGGACCTTCGAGGAGGTGGGGGGCGAGCCGATCGTGACGCTCGAGGTCCTGCTGCCCACCGCGTACGATGCGTCGCCCCTCGACGCGGTCCCGGGCGGCGACCTCGCCGTGCGCGACGTCGTCGACTCGACCGACGGGGTGTCGACCTTCGTGTCGGGCGTGGTCACGAGCAGCGCACCCACAGAGGAGGCGGCGATCGTGATCGTCTCACTGCTGGCGCGCGACGCGACCGGCACGATCGTGGGCGCCGCCAGGGGCTACGCAGACCTCGATCCGTCTGTCGGCGGCGCGTTCGACGCGGTGTTCACGCCCGCGCTCCCCGAGGGGACGACCGTGGAGGCCTACCCCTCCCGTTGACGCCGGTCAGTCCTGGATGCGGGAGTGGTCGCCGAGCCGGTGCCAGGTGCGGTTGTGGTAGACGAGCGCGTCGCCGTGCTCCCCCGGCTGCGTGTCGCGCGCGATGACGGACTGCAGCGCGTGGGCCGCGATGACCGTCGAGCCGCCTGCGTTCATACGCTCGACCACGCTGCAGCGCACCCAGGCGCGCACGCCGTGGTACACGGGTTCCCCCGTGACGAGCCGCGACCAGCGCGTGCGGTCGGCGAACCGGTCCACGCCGCTCGTCGAACCCAGCCTCGCCAGATCCAGGTCGTCGGCGTCCAGCAGGTGGACGACGACGGTCTCGGCGGCCAGGATCGCCGGCGCCGCCGACGAGAGGGCGGAGACCGAGAACACGAGCAGCGGCGGGTCGACGCTCACCGACGAAACCGACGTCGCGGTGAGCGCCACCGGTCCGTCGGGCCCTTCCGCGGTGATCACCGCGACGCCGCCGGGGTGCCCGCGGAACAGTGCCTTGGCCTCCTCGGGCGACAGGGACCCGCCCAGCCCGCGGTCGGACTCGACGTGTGCGCCAGGGGCCTGCTCCGGTCGGTCTGCGGAGGGGGCGATGCTTCCGGTCATGCTTCGACCGTACGGGCGACGGCGTCGTCGCGCACATCGGCGTGAAACACGGGGCCATGGTTCATGCGAGGGCCTCCTCGAGGTCGTGACGGCGGCGGAGGTCGGCGACGATGGCGGCGGCGGCAGCGCGCCCGGCACGATTCGCGCCGACCGTCGATTGGGACGGCCCGTAGCCGATGAGGAAGAGTCGCGGCTCGTCGAGCGACCGCCCGTCGGCGACACGGATCCCGCCCGCTGGGGTGCGCAGTCGGAGCGGTGCGAGGTGGTCGAGCGCGGCGCGGAAGCCCGTCGCCCACAGGATGACGTCGGCGGGCTCGAAGGAGCCGTCGGGCATGCGGACGCCGTCCGGCTCGATCGCGACGAACATCGGGTGCCGGCTGAGCACGCCCCGCTCCTGCGCAGCCTGAGCCCACGGCGACCAGTACATGCCGGTGACCGAGATGACGCTGCCCACCGGCTCACCCGCGCGCACCCGTTCCTCGACCCCGGCGATCGCCGCGATCCGTGCCGCGGTGTCGAAGTCCGTCTCCTGCCATACCGGCTCCCGACGGGTGACCCACAGCGTGTCGGTCACCCGTGAGATCTCGTCGAGCAGCTGCACCGCGGACACGCCGGCGCCGACGATGACGACGCGGGAGCCCGCGAACTCCTCGGCGGAGCGGTAGTCGTGCACGTGCAGCTGCCTGCCGCGGAACCGCTCACGCCCCGGCACGGTCGGCCAGAACGGCCGGGTCCAGGTGCCTGTCGCGTTCACCACGTACCGCGCGCATGAGGTTCCCTGGTCGGTCTCGACGAGCAGCCGGCCGCGCGGGTCCGCATCCGCCCGCCGCACCGCCCGCACGGTCACCGGCCGCCGCACCCGCAGGTCGAACCTGGCCTCGTAGTCGGCGAAATACGCCGGGAGGACGGCGCGGGCTTCGGCCGCGGCGGGTGCGGGCGGCACCGGCGCCCCGGGGAGCTCATGGATGCCGTTGACCGTCCCCATCCGCAGCGTCGCCCAGCGGTGCTGCCATGCCCCGCCCGGGGCCGGGCTCTGGTCGAGGACGAGGGAGGTGCGTTCGCCCTGGTCGCCGACGGGCACGAACCCGCGTCGGCGGAGATGGTACGCGGCAGACAGGCCGGCCTGACCGGCACCGATCACGATCACGTCCACGTCGGGTGCTGCGGGCAGGCTCACGTGCCGTGCAACCGCGACCGCGGGGGACGTATTCCCCCGCATGCACGTCAGCGCGCGCCCAGCGCCTCCGCGATGGGCGTGGTACCGCGGCCGAACCGGATGGTCCGCCCGATCGTCGCGGGGTCGGCCAGGGCCGCCGCGATGACGGCGGCGACGTCCGCGCGCGGGACCTCGCCGCGCCCGTCCGGATCGATCTCGATGCCGCCTGCGCCCTCATCCATCGTGAGGGTGCCGGGCGCGAGGACCGTGGCGTCGAGGCCGCTCGCGCGCAGGTGCTCGTCCGCCGCGGCCTTGGCATCCGCGTACGGGAAGAACGGATCGTCCTCGGAGATGCCGTGATCGGGACGCGAACCGAGCCAGGACACCATGACGTACCTGCGCACCCCGGCCGCCGCGGCGGCGTCCATGGACCGGATCGCCGCGTCGCGGTCGACCGCGTACGTGCGCTCCCGCGAGCCTCCGCCCGCCCCGGCCGACCACACGACGGCGTCGTTCCCGGCGATGAGGTTCTCCAGCGCATCCTGATCCTGCACCTCCACGTCGAACACCACGGGCGTCGCGCCGGTGGCCGCGACGTCCGCCTCGTGCGCGGGATTGCGGATCACGGCGGTCACCGTGTCGCCGCGGTCGACGAGGATGCGTTCGAGGAGGAGGGCCACCTTGCCATGGCCGCCGAAGACGAGGATGCGTGACATGGACGCCAGCCTAGGATCCGCTCAGCCGTCCGCCCCGGGGGTTGCGCCGTCGAGGTACCACCATCGTCCGCTCTGATGCACGAACCTGCTCCGCTCGTGCAGGGTTCCGCGCACGCCGGCGGTGCGGTAGTGCGCGCGGAACTCGACGACCCCGCGCGTGGCCGAGGGCTCCGGAGTGTCGAGCACCTCGAGCCGGGTCCAGCGGATCCCGGGCTCCGGCACGGTGTCGGCGG
>JAEZSU010000234.1 GCA_023421635.1 Actinomycetes bacterium
ACCACTACAAGCGCGTCCGCGCACAGGCCACGCTCACCTCGGCCGAGCAGCGCGCCGAAGAGGTCGAGATCGCCAAGAGCAACATCCTCATGCTCGGCCCGACCGGCTGCGGCAAGACCTACCTGGCGCAGACACTCGCCAAGCGGCTCAACGTGCCGTTCGCCGTCGCCGACGCCACCGCGCTGACCGAGGCGGGCTATGTCGGCGAAGACGTGGAGAACATCCTGCTGAAGCTCCTGCAGGCCGCCGACTTCGACACGAAGCGCGCCGAGACGGGCATCATCTACATCGACGAGGTCGACAAGATCGCCCGGAAGGCCGAGAACCCGTCGATCACGCGCGACGTGTCCGGCGAGGGCGTGCAGCAGGCGCTGCTGAAGATCCTCGAGGGCACCGTGGCCTCGGTGCCGCCGCAGGGCGGCCGCAAGCACCCGCACCAGGAGTTCATCCAGATCGACACGACGAACGTGCTGTTCATCGTCGCCGGCGCGTTCGCGGGCCTGGAGGACATCATCTCGTCGCGGGTCGGCAAGCACGGCGTCGGCTTCGGCGCCCCGCTGCAGCGCAAGGATGAGGCCCCCGACCTGTTCGCCGAGGTGCTGCCCGAAGACCTGCACAAGTTCGGGCTGATCCCCGAGTTCATCGGGCGCCTCCCCGTCGTGGCATCGGTCTCCCCGCTCGACCAGACGGCGCTCATGGAGATCCTCACCGCGCCGAAGAACGCGCTCGTCAAGCAGTACCAGCGCATGTTCGAGCTGGACGGCGTGGAGCTCGACTTCGAGGACGACGCCCTCGCCGCGATCGCGGACCTCGCCGTGGCACGCAAGACGGGTGCGCGCGGCCTGCGCGCAATCCTCGAGGAGGTGCTCGGCCCCATCATGTTCGACATCCCCTCCAGCGCCGACGTCGCCAAGGTCGTCGTCACCCGTGCCGCCGTGGAGGAGGGCGCCGAGCCCACCCTGGTCCTCGCGCAGAAGCGCAAGAGCGCCTGACGCACGGGTATTCTCCCGCCTGAGGGGGCCGCAGCGCGTGTCGGGCCCCGGGACTAGGGTGGCCGCCATGTCCACCGTGACGCCCTTCCGGCTCGCCGTCCCCGGCGGGGTGCTGTCAGACCTCCACCGACGGCTCCGCGCCACCAGGTTCCTGCCGGACGCGCCGGGCCGCCCGCCCTCCGGCATGACGGCGGACTACCTGCAGGAGCTCGTCGCCTCGTGGCTCGCGCTCGACTGGCGGGCCCGTGAATCGTGGCTCAACGCGCATCCACAGTTCCTCGCCGACGTGGACGGGACGGCGATCCACTTCGCGCACCTTCGGTCGGCGCGGGCCGACGCGCCCGCGGTGCTGGTCATGCACGGCTGGCCGCACACCTTCGCGCTGCAACTGGCATTCGCCGATCTGCTGCCCGACATGCACGTCGTGGTCGCGAGCCTGCCGGGGTTCGCCTTCTCCGGCACCTACGACGGCCCGATGACCGAGACGCGTCTCGCCACCACCTTCCACACCCTGATGACCGACGTGCTGGGATACGACCGGTACCTCACCTACGGCGAGGACGTCACCGCGAACGTCAGCGACCTCATCGCCGCGACGTACCCCGGCTCCGTCCGCGGCATCCTCGTCACGCATGCCCACTTCGGGACCACCGAGGAACGGACGCGGGCGCCGGAGCCGGAGGTGCGGGCCTACTTCGAGCGTCTCGCAGCCCGACACGAACCCGACGGTGCATACGGCCATGTGCAGGCGACACGGCCGGATACGCTGGCAGCGGCGTTGAACGACTCGCCGGCGGGGTTGCTGGCATGGCTGGTCGAGAAGCTGGTGGAGTGGTCGGACACCCCGCCGGGCGACCCGCGTGCGGTGGAGCGCCGGATCTCGCGCGAGCGCCTGCTCACCGAGGCGATGATCTACTGGGTCACGCAGAGCATCGGCACGTCCTTCCGCCCGTACTTCGAAGGCGCGGACCAGCCTGGCCGCATCCCGCCGGTGGAGGTTCCTGCCGTCGTGCACATCCAGCGTCACGAGCACGACTACCCGGAGGCGCACGCACGGCGGTTCTACCGCGACCTGCGGGCGTTCGAGCGGCTGGCGCAGGGCGGACACTTCACCGCCGCCGAGGTGCCGGATGCGCTGGCCGACCGCCTGCGTGCCTTCGAGGCATCGCTGCCCTGACGACACGGGTGTCCGACCTCGGCGGTACCGTGCCGGGATGGGACGCATCCTCTTCGACACCGCCACCACGCTGAACGGCTGGATCGCCGACGACCGGCACTCGCTGCAGTGGCTGTTCGACGTCCCGGACGGTGACGCCGCCGCGGAGCAGCTCGTCCCGGACGCCGCGGTCCTCGTGGAGGGGTCCTCCACGTACGAATGGCTGCTGCGCGAATCCGACATCCTCGCCCACCCGGAGCGCTGGCAGGAGTTCCACGGCGAGAAGCCCACCTTCGTCTTCACGACCCGGGTGCTCCCGGTGCCGACGGGCGCCGACATCCGCTTCGTGTCCGGACCGGTCGCAGACGCGCTGCCGGAGCTCCGAGAGTCGGCCGGCGACGGCGACATCTGGGTGGTCGGCGGTGGCGACTTGGCCGGGCAGTTCCTCGACATCGACGCGCTCGACGAGATCGCGGTCTCGGTCGCGCCGGTCGCGCTCCCGGGAGGAGCGCCGCTGCTGCCGCGCCGGATCGAGTCCGACCGCCTGCGGCTCGTCGAGGCGCGCGCCGTCGGGCAGTTCGCGCGGCTGCGCTACGAGGTCGTGCGCGCGACGGCTAGCTGAGCCCCCGACGGGCGAGGAGGGGCGCGATGTCCGCATCCTTCCCGCGGAAGTCGCGGTACGCCTCGAGCGGGTCCTTCGCGCCGCCGACCCCGAGCAGGCGCCGGCGGAACCGTTCGCCGTTCTCGCGGGTGAGCCCGCCGTGCTCGCGGAACCACTCCACCGTGTCGGCGTCCAGCACCTCGCTCCAGATGTACGAGTAGTAGCCGGCGCTGTAGCCGCCCGAGAACACGTGCGCGAAATACGGCGAGCTGTACCGCGGCGGGACCGCGTCATCGTCGAGGCCGATGTCGGCCAGCGCGGCCGCCTCGAACGCTGCCGCATCCGTCACCGCGGCCGCGGCCTCGGCATCCAGCGAGTGCCACGCGAAGTCGAGCCAGGCCGCGGCGAGATACTCGCTCGTGGCGAAGCCCTGGTTGAACGTGCCGCTCGCCCGGAGCCGGTCGACGACGTCGGCCGGCAGCGGCTCGCCCGTCTCGACGTGCCGTGCGTAGTTCGCCAGCACATCAGGCCACAGGATCCACATCTCGTTCACCTGACTCGGGAACTCCACGAAGTCGCGACGCACGGCGGTGCCGGCGAAGCTCGGGTAGGTCACGGTGGCGAACAGCCCGTGCAGCGCGTGCCCGAACTCGTGGAAGAGCGTCGTCACCTCGTCGAGCGTGAGCAGTGTCGGCGTGCCCGGTGCGGGACGGGCGACGTTGAGGTTGTTGACCACGACCGGCCTCGTGCCGCGGAGCGCGGACTGGGTCACGAGCGAGTTCATCCAGGCGCCGCCGCGCTTCGTGTCGCGCGTGTAGAGGTCGAGGATGTACAGCCCGAGTGCCGTGCCGTCGGCCTCGTGCACCTCGAACACGCGCGCCTCCGGGTGGTACGCGGGGAGGTCCTCACGTTCGGTGAAGGTGATCCCGTACAACCGCTCCGCTGCGAAGAACACGCCGTCCCGAAGCACCCGCTCGGCCTCGAACCAGGGCCGCAGCGACGCCTGGTCCAGGTCGTACGCGCTCGCGCGCTCGCGTTCGGTGTAGAACCCCCAGTCGTGGGAGGCGACGGTGAAGTCCTCGCCGTCCGCGGCGACCTGCGCCTGCAGTGCGCGCTTCTCGCGTGCGGCGTTCGCCGCCGCGGCAGGCGCGAGGCTCTGCAGCAGCCCGCGCACGGCATCGGGGGAGCCGGCCGTCTGGTCGGCCGTGACATACGCGGCGTGGCTCTCGTAGCCGAGGATGCGGGCGCGCCGGGCCCGCAGCCGCACGATCTCGAGCAGGGTCGCGCGGTTGTCCGAGGCGTTGCCGCGGCTCCCGCGCGCCCGCGACGCGGCCATGATCCGTTCCCGCGTGCCGCGGTCCGTGAGCGACGCGAGCCACGGGTGGCCGGTGAACAACGGCAGGGTGATGAGCCACGCATCGGTGAGCCCGCGTTCCGCTGCGGCGAGGGCTGCGGCGGACCGTTCGCCCTCGCCGAGCCCGTCGAGCTCGGCGGGATCGGTGATCACGACCGCGAGCTCATTCGTGTCGGCGAGCAGGTTCCGCTCGAACCGTGTGGTCAGGCGGGATAGGCGGGTGTTGATGTCCGAGAGCCGCCGCTTGGCGTCCTCGTCGAGCCCCGCACCCGCGCGCGCCATGACGGTGTGGCGGCGCTCCACGAGGAACCGCTCCTCCGGGCCGAGTCCGAGGTCGTCGAGCCGTTCGTACAGGGTACGGATGCGGTCGAACAGCGCCGCATCCAGCGTGATCGCGTCGCCGTGCGCGGCCATCCGCGGGGCCAGCTCCTCCTCGATCGCCTGGATCGCCTCGGTCGCGTCCGCGGAGGACACCGTCGCGAAGGCGCGGGCGACCGCATCCAGCAGTGCGCCGGACCGCTCGAACGGCACCATGGTGTTCTCGAACGTGGGCATCGACCGCACGCGCGTGATCGCGCCGATCTCCGACCGCTGCTCTGCGAACGCCGCTTCGAAGGCGGGGAGGTAGTGCTCGGGACGGATGTCGGGATAGGGCGGGAGCCCGTAGGGGAGCGGTGACGCGGTGAGCAGAGGATTGGCGGCAGCCGTCATCCGCTCAGGCTAGCGTCAGCCGAACTCG
>JAEZSU010000169.1 GCA_023421635.1 Actinomycetes bacterium
GACTTCGCCCCCGCCTTCTCGTACCCCTACCCTGCGCAGGTGATCTGCGCGTTCCTCGGCATCCCCGTCGAGGACGCGCTGAACCTCAAGAAGTGGGCGGACGAGAGCTTCATGTACCGTCCCGACCGCCTCAACAAGCCCGAGCTCGCCCAGGCGGCCGAGTCCAACCTCACCGAGTACGCCCAGCGTCTGCTGGATGAGCGCGTGCGACTGAACCTCGACCCCGACGAGGACATGATCACCGGCCTCATGAACTTCGAGTTCAACGGCGCGAAGCTCACCGACACCGAGGTGGGTCGCGTCGTACGCCTCATGCTCTCCGCCGGGCACAACAACACCACCAGCAGCACGGGCATCACGCTGCTGCAGATCGCCCGCGACCCGGAGATCCAGCGCACGCTGCGCGCCGACCGCTCGCTCATCCCGCAGGCGATCCTCGAATTCCTCCGCCACGAGAGCCCCGCGATGACCTCGCGTCGCGTGCTCAAGGAGGACGTCGAACTGCACGGTCGCACCATGCGCGCCGGCGAGGAGGTCATGTTCTTCTGGAGCTCCGCGAACCGCGACGCCGCGCACTTCGAGAACCCCGAGGTCGTCGACATCCACCGCGACAACACGAGCGCCATGACGTTCGGCTGGGGCCCGCACCGCTGCCTCGGCCTGTCCGTCGCGCTGATGGAGATCCGCGTGGCCGTCGAGGTGCTGTTCGACCGCACCGAATGGATCGAGCTCTCCGGCGAACCCGAGCGCGTGAAGTGGGAGCGCCTCGGCGTCACCAGCCTCCCGCTGAAGGTCCGCTGACCCACTTCCCACTTCCACTCTGAGAGGAGAACCCCATGAAGATCAGTGTCGACATGGATGTCTGCGACGGCCACGCACAGTGCGTGTTCGCAGCGCCGAACGTGTTCAAGCTCGACGGCAAGGGCAAGGTGCTCTACAACGCCGAGCCGGACGAGTCCGAGCGCGAGCGCGTCATCGAGGCCGCGGAGGCCTGCCCGCTGCTGGCGATTGAAATCCTGCAGTGACTGCCCGGGTCGTCATCGTCGGGGCGTCCCTCGGCGGCCTCCGCACCGCCGAGACGCTCCGCGCGAAGGGCTTCGAGGGTGAGATCGTGCTGGTGGGCGCCGAAGAGCACCCGCCGTACAACCGCCCCCCGCTGTCGAAGGAGGTGCTGCGCGGCGAAGCCGACCACGAGTCGCTCGCGTTCAAGCCCAGCCGTCCGCTCGACCCGGTGGAGTGGCGCCTCGGCCGCACGGCCGTCGCGGCCGACCTGACGGCCCGCACCGTGACCCTCGACGACGGGAACACGCTCGACTACGACGTACTCGTGGTGGCGACCGGGGTCCGCCCCCGCCACCTGCCGTCGCTGGGGGGCAAGGCCGGCGTCTTCTCCCTGCGCGATGTGTCCGACGCCAAGGCACTGGGCGCCGTGCTGCGGCCCGGGGCCCACCTGACCGTCATCGGCAGCGGGTTCGTCGGCTGCGAGGTCGCGGCCAGCGCCCGCAAGCTCGGCGTCGAAGTGGACGTCGTCACGATGGAGGCGGCGCCCCTCGCGGCGGCCATCGGCCCGCAGCTGGCCTCGGTCCTGTTCGAGCGTCATCTCGAGAACGGCGTCACCTTCCACCTCGAGGACGGTCTGGCCGGGTACGACCCGGACGCCCACGAGGTCACACTGAGCTCCGGTACCCGACTGCGTTCGGACGCCGTGCTCGAGGCGATCGGCAGCGCGCCGAACGTGGAGTGGCTCGACGGCAACGGCCTCGATCTCAGCGACGGTCTGCACTGCGACGACACCCTCGCGGTCGTGGGCGCGGACGGCGTGTACGCGGTGGGTGACGTCGCCCGGTTCCCGAACGCGCGCTTCGACGACGCGGCCCGCCGCGTCGAGCACTGGAACGTCGCGGTCGAGACCGGTCGTCGCGCCGCCGCGGCGATCGCCGCACGCCTGTCCGGGGGTGCAGTGGAGCTGCCGGCCTTCCGGCCCATGCCCACCTTCTGGAGCAATCAGTACGACATCCGCCTGCAGGCCTATGGCATGACCCGCCTCGCGGACACGGTCGAGGCCCTGGACGAGGAGCTCGGCGGAGCGCCGATCATGGCATACCGTCGAGACGGTGACCTCGTCGCGGTCGCGGCGCTGACGAACGGCCCACGGCTGCTCGAACTGTCCCGCGAGATCGGAACGGTGGCGGCGGTCGGATGACCACGCTCGATCCGAGCCGCTCCGGCATGAGTTGGGCGGTGCGCCCCTCGTTCGTCGAGTACGTCGCCCGCACCGGCGGCGACATCACGGTGCACGCCCCCGCCGTCATGCACGAGCAGGGGTTCGGATGGCCCGCCACGACGGCCACCGCTCCGGCCGGCTCCCCCACCGCCCTTCGGGTGGAGCTGGCCGGGGCGGTCTCCTTCTTCGCCCACGGCGGGATGCTGGACATCACGCTCGGTGGGCTCGTCGCGACCGTGGACGACGGGGTCCTCCGGCTGCACGCGATCACGTCCGACGGCTCCGAGGTCACCGTCGTCGAAGGACCGTGCGCGCCCACCACGGCCGTCGACGGCGTCGAGGCGTGGGTTGCGCACCCCGCGCTGCATCCTGACGCGGTCGACTGGTTCGGCGGCAACTACCCCGCCGGCACCGGCTTCGCGCCACTGCTGCTCACGGTCAGCGCTCCCCGCTGAGGCGGGTCGGTCACCGCAGGCCCAGCACCCGCTCCGGGGTGTCGACCGTCATCTCCCGCAGCGCGGCCTCCGGTGCCCCGATCTGCCACAGTGCGGTGACGTAGTCCTGGAATCCCGCGGCAGGATGCGGCGCCTGGTCGGTGAACCCGTAGTCGGTGGACAGCGCGGCACGCCGCCCCCCGACGCGTTCGATCACCTCGACGACCCGCGACAGCTTCGCCGGATCCCCCATGCACGAATGCGCGGACAATTCGATGACCGCGCCGAGCTCCGCGAGTTCCTGGCATTCGGCGGGGCTGAGCGGGGTGACCCCGGGGGCCTCCTGCATGGCGTGCGTGATGACGTACCGGTCGGTCGCCGTGAACGCCCGCGCCACGGCGAACTGTTCGTCCGTCTCGATGTGGCCGCTCGCGAGGACCGCGTCGTACTCCTGGACCAGGGCGATGATCTCCCGCACCTCCGGCAGCAGTTCGCCGTCCGCATCCAGGACGCGGACCCCTTCGCCGTCGCCGAAGCCCGTCTCCCGCAGCGCCGGCACCGACCCGCGGGCGGAGAGCGTCGGCAACCACACGAACTTCGCGCCGTTGCGCAACGCGCCCTCCGCCGCGTGCGGGTTCAGGCATCCCACCGGGTGATCCAGGCAGATGCCGCTGAACACCTGCACCTCGGGCACGGCGGCCTGCGCGAGATACGCGGACCCCGTGGTGGCGAACTCGTGCCCTTTCAGCACGATCGCACGCATCCCGGCGTCACGCGCCTCCTGAGCGGCCTCGATCGCGTTCACCGCGTGGCGTTCGGCGCCGAACAGCTCCTCCACGAACCGTTCCGGACCGAAATGGCAGTGCAGGTCGATCGCACCCTCGAGCGTGATGGGCCGGTCCGTCCGACGATCCGGGGTCATTTCGCCGCCTCCGCCGCCTGACCGGCCGGTCGCCGGCGCCGCTGCCGGATCACCTGCGAGACGGCGACCGCGATGATGAGTCCGCCACCGTAGAACACGTTCTGGATCCAGCCGGACAGCCCGAGCACCTGCAGACCGAAGATGCCCGTCGCCAGGAAGAAGATGCCGATGAGCGTGCCGACGGGGTTGAACTGCCCCGGCTGCACCACGGCCGTCCCCAGGAAGACCGCGGCCAGCGCGGGCAGCAGGTAGTTCGGCGCAGCCGCCGGGTCGTACCCGCCGACGGTCGCCACGAGCACGATCCCGGCGCACGCGGCCAGCAGCGCCCCGGTCAGGTAGGCGCCGGTGCGGACGCGGTCGACCGCCACACCGGTCAAGCGCGCGACCTCGCGGTTGGAGCCGACGATGAGCATCTGGTGACCGAGCGGGGTCCAGGTGAGCACGTAGGCGAACCCGGCCACGAGCAGCAGGCCGTACCAGAACGACACCGGCATGCCGAGCACCGGCGTCAGTGCGATCGCACCGAATCCGCGGTCGGGCAGCGCGAGGATGGACGACCCGGAGAGGAACTGGCTGAGACCGAGGAGCAGGGTCGCCATGCCGAGGGTCACGACGAACGAGGAGATCCCCATCCGGACCACGAAGAACGCGTTGACGGCGCCGCACAACAGGGCGGCGGCGATGCCGACGAGGCATGCGAACCACACCGAGGCGCCGTGGACGCCGGCGAGGACCACGACGATGGTCGCGGTCAGTCCCATCACGGCGGCGAACGACAGGTCGAACTCGCCGACGACGAGCGTGACCAATGCGGACATCGTCAGGAAGATCAGCACCTGCTGCGAGCCGAAGATCGACTGGAAGGCGCCGACGGAGCCGAACACCGTCGGGCTGAGGATCCAGAACACCACCGCCATCACGATCCACACGCCCACCAGCGCGTACCGCTCGGCGAGCTGCACGAGGTTCACGCGGGGCGTGCGGGGGGTGGCGTGCGCGGGCGGGACCGGCGGAGCAAGCACTTCGCTCATCACAGGACCGTGACCTCCTTCTCGGATGCGGTCGGCATCCGGTAGACCGTGTCGAGAATGGTGGTGGCGTCGGCACCGGAGAGTTCCTCGAACCCGTCCGCGGTGTGGACCAGGACGCGGTCGCACACCGCGGAGAGATCCCCCGCCTCGACGGTGACGATGATCACGGCGACGCCGCGCTGCGCCGCTTCCGAGATCGCTGCCAGGATCTCCCGGCGCGCACCGATGTCGACCGCCTGGGTCGGTTCGTGCAGCACCAGCAGGCGGGGCGAGGTGGACAGCCATTTGCCCACCAGCACCTTCTGCTGGTTCCCGCCGCTCAGGTGGCCGACGAGCGCGTCGGGGCCGGACGCGCGGACGTTGTAGCGCGAGATGACCCGCGCGGCGAGGGCCTCCTGCCAGGCGCGGCCGGTGAACCAGGGCCGGCCGTGTCGTCGCAGGTTGGCCAGCGCGATGTTGCCGGTGATCGTCCGGCCGAGGTCGACGCCCTCGACCTCGCGGCGCTCGGGCACGTACGCGACCCCCTGCCGCATCCGCTGCGCGACGCCCGCGCTCGGGGGGAACAGCGGCGCGTCGTCCTCGGACACGTGCGCGACGACGTCCTTCGCAGCGCCGGCGACCGCGTTCGGGACGTCCTCGAATCCCGAGCCCGGAAGCCCGGTGACCCCGAGCACCTCGCCGCCCCGGACCTCGAAATGTCGAGTCTGCCCGTCCCGCATCCGCAGATCGACGCGGAAGACGGGTCCGGCGGGCGACACGCCGTCGGCGCGGCGCAGCGAGCCGTCCTCGACGACGCGTCCGAGCGTCAGCTCCGCCAGGTCGCTCTCGGAGCACTCGCGCACCGGACGCCCGCCGACGACCGAGTGACCATCCCGCAGGACGGTCACCCGGTCGGCGAACCGGTGCACCTCGGCGAGGTTGTGGCTGATGAGGAGGACCGACGTGCCCTCCGCGACGATCGCCCGGAGGCGCTCGTGGAACCGGTCGAGGTCCTCGCCCATCATCATCCGGGTGGTCTCATCGAGGACGAGCACTCCTTCGCCCGGCCGGTGGTCGCGCAGCGCGCGGGCCACCGCGACCAGACTGCGGTCCATGCCGGAGAGCGTGCCGACCTTGCGTTCCGGCGCCAGCTCGAGCCCCACCCGCTGCAGCAGTTCGGTCACGGCACCCGCGGCGCGACCGCGCCGGATCGGTGCGAGCAGCGGCCGGTCGGCGCCGAGCATGACGTTGTCGCCCACGCTCAGACCGTCGACCAGCCCCATGCTCTGGTGGACGATCGTGACCCCCCGGCTTCGGGCGTTCGCCCACCGGACCGGCCGCCCGAGGTCTTCACCGTCGAGCAGCACGGTCCCCTCGTCGGCCTTGTGATAACCGGTGAGGACCTTGGTGAGCGTGGACTTCCCCGAGC
>JAEZSU010000298.1 GCA_023421635.1 Actinomycetes bacterium
CCCCCCCCCCCCCCCCGCGGGGACTCACGGTGCGACGGACTTGACGTACTTCGCCGCGATGTCGGAGTCGTAGTTGTACGCCTCGAGCTTCAGCCCGGTGGGCACGGAACCGTCGATGCGGAACATCGACAGCTTGTGGGGCGGCACGTTCTCGGCGGCGGTCGCGCCGATCACCACGTCACCACCGGTGAGGCCGAGCGTGTCCTTCCAGGTGCCGATCTCGGTGGATGCGGCGGCGATGCCGGCGCGGCTCAGGTCGCCGTTCTTCAGCGCCTTGGCGAGGATGTCGGCGGTGAGCAGCCCGTTGACGTAGCCGGTGAGGTGCGCGTTGGCGCTCGGCACGTAGTCCGGGTTGACGGCCTCGAGGTCCTCGATCAGCATCGCCTGACCGGGGGCGTTCGTGCCCAGCCACTCGTCACCGGGGACCGAGATGATGGCGTGCTCGGCCAGCCAGTCGGCGCCGGGGCCGGTGGCGAGGGTGATGTTGTAGGCACTGTTGCCTGCCAGCACCAGCGGCGCGTAGTCCTGCTGGGACGACTGCACCGCGAGGGTCTGCAGGAACCCGCCGGTGCCACCGGTCATGACGACCTCGCAGCCCGCGTTCTTCAGCGAGGTGATCTGCGCGGTGAGCTGGTCCGCGTTCGGCGCGAAGGTGGTGTCGATGCCCTTCTTCAGCCCCATCTCCTCGAGCGTGAAGTCGAAGTTCTCCTGCACGAACTTGCCGAGGGTGTCCTCGACCGTGAGGCTGCAGAACGTCGCGTCCTTCACGTCGTAGGTCTCGACCGCGTAGGGGATCAGGCTGGCCGCGTGGCCGCTCGTCATCGGCAGGCTCGGGACCAGGTGGTCGGCGAACTGCAGGTTGGGCGTGGTGCCGCCGGGGATCAGCGTCATCCCGTCGGTCTCGACCGAGGGCAGGAGCGCGTCGATGATGGTGGACCCGAGGACGAGCGAGACCATCGCCACCTCGTCCTTGAAGCCCTCGTAGAGCGGGATCGCGGTGGCCGCGTCGTACTTCGTGTCCTGGTTGACGACCTCGAGGGTCCAGCCCTCCATCGCACCCCCGGGCTGGGTGGCGCGGTGGAACGCGGCGTCCATCCCCTCGATGTTGGTGATGGCACCGGCGAACACGCCGGAGACGGGGACGAGCGCGCCGACCTTGATGGTCTTCGCGTCCAGGTCCACGCCCGGGCCGCCGATGAGCTCGCCCTCGGCGGCGGGGTCGTCGGAACCGGCCGTCGGCGTCCCCGCGCACCCGCTCAGGGCGAGCGCGGCGGCGCCGACGAGGGCGATGGCACCCGCAACATGTGATCTCTTCATTGAGTCCTCCTTGCTGTGTTGGTCGTGCTATTTCGCGTCGGGCTGCACCGGCAGCACGACGTGGGACGGGTGCGCACGGTTGTGCAGGATCCGCTGGCGCGCGGTGCGGCGCTGCGCGGGCGGCACGGTCGCGTTGTTCGCGAGCGAGCCGGCGTTGACGTCCCAGTTCGGGTACGACGAGCTGGCGATGTCGATGCGCAGGCGGTGGCCCGCGCGGAACAGCCAGCTGGTCGCCCAGAGATCGATCTCGTACTCGACGACCTCGCCCGGCCGCACCGGCTCCGCGGCATCCTGCCCGTTGCGGAACTTCGCGCGGACGATGCCGTCCACCACGCCGATGGCGCGGCCGTCCGGGTGGACGTCGATGAGCCGGGCGACGAAGTCGGTGTCCTCGGCGTCGGTGGCCGCGAACAGCCGGACGGTGACGGGCCCCGTGACCTCGAAGTCCTCCGCGAGGACGTCGCCGGTGAACCGCACGATGTCGTCGCGGCCGTCGAGGGCGCGCTGATCGCGCGGTCCCGCGGTCCACTCGTTGCCGCCGTCGATGCCGCCGGCGAAGACGCCGGACTGGCCGCCCCGCATCGGGACCGGGTCGTTCGGGTCGTGGATGTAGGTGGTCTCGCCCGTGTCGGCCGCCGGGGCCGACGGGGTCAGCACGCCGTCGGAGCCCAGGTACCAGGGGGTCCAGGCGGTGCCGGGCAACGGCCACTCCTCGGCCTCGCGCCAGCGACGGGCGTGCATCACGTAGACGCGCACCGGGGCACCCGGCACCTCCGCCCCGTCCGCGACGGCACGGGCGAACGCCGCGACCTCGGCCTCGAGCCCGAAGCCGGCCGCCGACGCCGGCGCCCCGAAGCTGAGGTCCCCGACGGTGCCGCTCTGGTCGACGTGCTGCCACGGTCCGATCACGAGACGCTGCCCGGCACGGGCGCGTTCGGTCGCCGCCTCGGCGCGCAGGGTCGTGAAGTTCGCGATCGTGCCGCCCAGGAACAGGTCGAACCAGCCGCCGATGTGCAGGGCGGGGACGTCGATCCGCGACCGGCCGTCACGGTAGCTGACCGAGGGCCAGTACGTGCCGGTGGTGTCCTCGCTCGCCCAGCGACGCCAGGTCGGCAGCACCTCGCCGAGCACCGGCGCGTCCACGATCGGCCCCGACGTGACGGAGCCGTACGGGTCGGCGGCGTGCCTGCCGAAGCGGCCCATGAGTTCGCGCACGTCCTCGCCGTGACCGGCGCGGTACTGCAGCGACTGCAGCGTCTTCATCGTGTACCAGCCGGTGAGCTGCCCCAGCTGGAACGCCCCGGAACGGTACGCGAGCCGCGTCTGGTAGTCGTCGGGGGTGACGACCGGGATCATGCCGACGAGCCCCTTCGGGTGCTCGACGGCACCGGCGAACTGCACCATCCCGGAGTACGAGGCGCCGTACGTGACGACGCGCCCGTTCGAGAACGGCAGGGATGCGGCCCACTCGATCGCGTCGACCGTGTCGGGGGCCTCCCCCTCGAACGGCACGAACTCGCCGTCCGAGTCACCGGTGCCGCGGCAGTCCTGGATGACGATCGCGAAGCCGCGCTCCAGCAGCGCCCAGATCGGGAGGTTGCGTGTCAGCGGCTCCCCGTAGGGGTTGCGCACCAGCACGACCGGCTGGGACTCGCGATCCGCCATCCGGTGCACGACCGAGCGCAGGATGACGCCGTCGCGGGCGGTCATCGGCACGCCGCGGTCGACGATCCGGCGCGACGGCGCGCCGATGACAGCCTGTGGATCCGTCATGGGTGGACTCAGCGCGCCTTGGCGCCGTTGTCGACGCGACGGTCGTAGTTGCGACGCGCGGTCGGCATGACCTGCTCGGCGAACAGGCGGAGGCTCGCCTGGGCCCAGGCCTGCGGCATCCCGCCGAACGCCGGGGCGACGACGAGCTCGAACTGGCCCATCACGTCCTGCATCCAGTCGAGCTTCTCGATGAGCTGCTGCGGCGTGCCGTACAGGGCGGCGTCGGCGTAGTCGCGGCCGGCCTGCTCGACGCCGCGCTCACGCAGCTTCTCGGCCTTCTCCGCGTAGCGCTCGTAGCCCTTCTGGGACGCGAAGTGGCCGCCGAGGAACTCGTAGTGCTCGACGTTCTGCTGCCAGAAGTTGCCGATGTACTCGTACATCCGCTCCTTCGCGACGTCGGGTTCCGGGTGGCAGTACATGTTCGCGTTGATGCAGATCGGGGCGGGCTCATCGTCCCAGGTCTCACGCCACAGGTTGTTGTACAGATCGAACGTTTCGACCAGCTTATCGACCGGGCGGAGGATGAAGGACATCACGCTCACGCGGTTCTTCACCGCCGCGATGATGGAGTCCTCGGACCCGGCGACCGTGTACATCCGGTCCTTGAACGTGCGGATCGGGCCGGGCTTGAGCTGGCGGCGCGGCTGCTTGTAGAAGGGCCCGTCGCCCTCGATGAACCCGGTCTCGAGCGCCTCGATGATCATCGGGACGGCCTCGTCCATGCGCTCGCGGGACTCGCCCACCGGGATCCGCAGGCCCTCGAACTCCTCACGGGCGACACCGCGGCCCATGCCGAAGATCGCGCGGCCGCCGGAGAGGTTGTCCAGCAGCAGGAGCTTGGACGCGACGCGCAGCGGGTCGTTCCACGGGATAATGACGGCGCCGGTGCCAAGCCCGATGCGCTCGGTCTTCGCCGCGACGTAGGAGAGCCACTGGATGTTGTCCGGCATGAACGAGTAGTCGGTGAAGTGGTGCTCAACGGCCCACACGCTGTCGTAGCCCAGCGCCTCCGACAGCACCGCGAGCTCGGTCTCGCCCTTCACGACCTGGTACTCCGGGACCGTCTTGTCATAGCGGCCGAAACCGAAGTTCACTCCGATGTGCATCGCCGATGCTCCTTCGCATTCGTCTTGGGTGCGCCCTCGCACCCCGATTCGAGTTCAAGCTAGCCAGGCGCCATCCGGCGT
>JAEZSU010000318.1 GCA_023421635.1 Actinomycetes bacterium
TCGGCACCGGCCCCTCGGGCGCACTGCGCCCGGACGACGGCAATGGTTCCCCGGCACGCAGCCGCACGATCACGGTCTGCTCGCCGCCCGCGGGCTCCGGGATCGCGACGGGGCCCTCACCGCTCTCGGCCGCCGGCACCCAGCCGCGGTTGACCACGAGGATCCGGCCGTCGTCGAGCTGGAACGGCGTCAGCACCTCGAACGCCGACGTGCCGCCGTGCGGGCGGTTGCGGACGACCAGCTGCTCGTCGAGCAGGTAGCGGCCCTGGAGGAGGATCGGATGCCACTCGTAGGCCGGATCGAAGTCATCGAGACCGGTCACCGCCTCGTCGAGGGCCACGGGGGCGGCGTCGTAGTTGGCCTCGACGAGCTCCAGCTGTGCGGCGCGCCCCGCGTTGCGATTGAACTGCCAGTTCGACAGGAACCCGCAGGCGACGGCGAACACCACCGCGACGGCGATGTAGGCGATCCAGCGGCGGACATGCGACGCACGGGCACTCACGCGCGGTCTCCGATCTCGGACAGCGCGACCACCTGCACCGGGAAGGACCGGTTCGTCAGATAGTCGCGGAGGAAGGCGAGGTGCGCATCGCACGCGACCCAGGTCTTGCGGCGGGTCTCGTCGTGGATGCGGGGGTTCCGCCACCGGATGGCCCACACCGCAGGCTCACGGCAGCCCGCGCGGGAGCACGTCGCATCGGTCGCACCGGTCACGATGCCCAGCCGGTGTCGTCAGTGCGGGGCGGCGGGGTCTCGGAGATCCGGATCACGGGGGGGCCCGCGGCCGGAGTCGGGGGCGCCGGGGCGCCGGGAGCGGACGGCAGTGATGGTGCCGGCGCCTCCGCGGTGCCGGCCCGCAGATCCTGGCCGACGTTCGCGATGACGACGGCGACGTAGGGCAGGAGCACCGCTCCCGCCGCGAAGGCCCACGTGTACCACCCGTACGGGGTCACCAGCACCATGGCGCCGAAGCACGCGATGCGGACGGCCATCATCACCAGGTATTTGGTGGAGCGGGCGTGCGCGTCGTCACGCGGGGCGCGTGGCAGCGAGGTCGCCGATTGCGGCGGGGGTGGGGTCTTCACGGTGCCTCAAGCCTACGCCCGAGGCACCGTGGAAGACCCCTGGAGAACGACTCAGGAGTAGTCGTAGTCGTAGTAGACGCCGCTGTTGACGAACGAGACGAAGACGCCGATGAAGACGATCGCCAGGATGATGTAGAGCGCGAGCGACACGTACCCGACGATGACGCCGGCCAGGGCGAGACCGCGGCCGTTCTCGCCGCGTTCCTTGATCTGGTGGAGCGCGATGTGCCCGGTGATGATGCCGACGATCTGTCCGATGAAGGCGACCACGACGACGCCCGCGAGCGAGGCGACGAGCGAGACGATGGCGAGCGTGTTGGTCTTGGGCTGCGTGGGGTAGGGCGTGTAGCCCGAGGGTGCACCGTACGCGGGCGGGGGCGGGTAGGCGCCGGCGGCGGGCGCTGCGGGGGGTGCCGTCGGGTACGCCGGCGGCGTGGACTGCGGCGGGACGGGGTTCTCGGGGGTCTGGTCGCTCATGATGCGCCCTTCTGCTCGGATCTGTTCTCAGGCTTGCAGTGGTGCGCCGACGGTGTCAACTGAACGGCCGGGCGCGCCGGGACCGATAGGCTGACACGTCGACCGCACCGGCCATCCCAGGGAGTCCAGCCATGTCCAGCGACCGTGTCGTCCTCGTCACCGGAGGCAACCGTGGCATCGGCCGCGCCATCGCCGAGCGCTTCGTCGCGGAGGGCTACAAGGTCGCCGTCACCGCCCGGTCGGGCGAAGGCCCCGAGGGCACGCTGACCGTGCGTGCCGACGTCACGGATGCGGCGTCGGTCGACGCGGCGTTCACCGAGGTCGAGCAGCAGCTCGGACCGGTCCAGATCGTCGTCGCGAACGCCGGCATCACGAAGGACACCCTGCTGCTGCGGATGACGGAGGACGACTTCGACGACGTCGTCTCGACGAACCTCGGCGGCTCGTTCCGGGTCGTCAAGCGCGCGGCGAAGGGCCTGCTGAAGGGTCGCTGGGGCCGTGTGATCCTCATCTCCAGCGTCGTCGGCCTGTACGGCTCGCCGGGCCAGATCAACTACGCCAGCTCCAAGGCCGGCCTCGTCGGGTTCGCCCGATCGCTCACGCGTGAGCTGGGCGGCCGGGGGATCACCGCGAACGTCGTCGCCCCCGGATTCATCGAGACCGACATGACGGCGGAGCTGCCCGAGGACACGCAGGCCGAGTACAAGAAGAACATCCCGGCCGGCCGGTTCGCCACGGCGGACGAGGTCGCGGGCGTGGTCGCCTGGCTCGCATCCGACGATGCCGCCTACATCTCCGGCGCGGTCATCCCGGTCGACGGCGGTCTCGGGATGGGGCACTGACCCCAGCCGGTCAGGGCAGGAGCGGGATCACCTCGGCGAGGTCGACCGCCCCGATCACCAGGTTCGCCTGGGCGCGGACGGCCGGCTTCGCGTTGAACGCGAGGCCGAGCGCCGCCGCCGACATCATCTGCAGGTCGTTCGCCCCGTCGCCGATCGCGAAGGTCTGCGACCGGGGGATGCCGGAGGCGTCCGCCCACTCGAGGAGCGCCGCCGCCTTGGCCGCGGCATCCACGATCGGTCCGTCGACGAACCCCGTGAGCACGCCGTCCTGTACCTGCAGCCGATTCGCACGCCACACGTCGACGCCGAGGGACGGCGCCACGGTGTCGAGGATCTCGTGGAACCCGCCCGACACCACGGCGACGAGCCCGCCGCGCTCGTGCACGGCCGCGGTGAGCCGCTCGACGCCGGGGGTGGGCTCGATCCTGGCCTTCACCCGCTCGAATGCCGACACCGGCACACCCTCGAGTGCGCGCACCCGGGAGCGGAGGCTCGTGGCGAAATCGACCTCGCCGCGCATGGCGGCCTCGGTCGCCGCGGCGACCTCGGCGCCGCGGCCTGCCTCGTCGGCGATCAGCTCGATGACTTCGTTGCGGATGAGGGTGGAGTCGGCGTCGAGCACGACGAGGAAACGCGGTGGCACCCTCCGAGGCTACCGGGGCGCCGGGTCACGCCTCGACGTAGACGCCCTTGCCGACCACGGTGATCCCCGAGTCGGTCACGGTGAACCCTCGCGCGAGATCGCGTTCGCGGTCCACCCCCACCGTGGCGCCGTCGGCGAGGACCACGTCCTTGTCGATGATCGCGCGGTGGATCCGCGCTCCGGCGCCCAGCCGCACCCGGTCGAAGAGCACCGAGTCGGTCACGGTCGAGCCGCCCCCGGCGAGCGTCCATGCGCCGACGACGCTGCGCTCCAAGTGCGTCCCGGACAGCACCGAGCCGAGCGAGACGATGGAGTCGATCGTGTTGCCGATCCGGCCGACCGCGTCACGGACGAACTTCGCCGGCGGGGAGTTCACGAGCTGCGAGTGGATGGGCCACTGCATGTTGTACAGGTTGAACACCGGCAGCGTGGAGATGAGGTCCATGTGGGCGTCGAAGAACGACTCCAGCGTCCCCACGTCGCGCCAGTAGGAGCGGTCGCGGGCGTTCGAGCCCGGCACCTCGTTGCGCTTCATGTCGTACACGGCAGCCTCGCCCCGGTTCACGAAGTACGGGATGATGTCGCCGCCCATGTCGTGGTTGGAGGTCGGGACCTCGCCGTCGGTCTCGACCGCCTCGATGAGGGCGTCGGTGTCGAACACGTAGTTGCCCATGGAAGCGAGCACCTCGTGGGGCGCGTCCGCGAGCCCGGTCGCGTGCTGCGGCTTCTCGAGGAACTCCCGGATGCGGGTGGGGTCCTGGCCGTCGACGTCGATGACGCCGAACTGGTCGGCGAGGGCCAGCGGCTGGCGGATGCCGGCGACGGTCGCCCGTGCGCCAGACTCGATGTGCGCGTCGATCATCTGCTGGAAATCCATCCGGTAGACGTGGTCGGCGCCGATGACGGCCACGATGTCCGGCTTCTCGTCGTTGATGAGGTTGAGGCTCTGCAGGATCGCGTCGGCGGACCCCGAGAACCAGCGCTTCCCGAGCCGCTGCTGTGCCGGCACCGAGGTCACGTAGGAGCCCAGCATCGGCGACATGCGCCACGTCTGCGACACGTGCCGGTCGAGGCTGTGCGACTTGTACTGGGTGAGCACGACGATCTGCTGCAGCCCCGAGTTGATGAGGTTCGAGATGGCGAAATCGATCAACCGGTACTGACCCCCGAAGGGGACTGCGGGCTTCGCCCTGTCCGCGGTGAGTGGCATCAAACGCTTTCCCTCGCCGCCGGCGAGGATGATCCCGAAGACCTTGGGTGTACCCGGCATTGCACCAGACTATGGGGAACCCAGGGGCTGTACTAGCGTCCTTGACATGCGCGTCGACATCGTCACGAAGGAGTATCCGCCGGAGATCTACGGGGGCGCGGGCGTGCACGCCGCGGAACTCGTGAAGGCCCTGCGCGAGCGCCTCGACGTGCGGGTGCGTGCCTTCGGCGCACCGCGGGACGAGCAGGGCACGACGGCCTACCAGGTGCCCGCCGAGCTTGAGTCGGCGAACGGTGCGATCCAGACCCTCGGGACCGATCTCGAGATCGTCGGCGACGTCGCGGGGGCCGATGTCGTCCACAGCCACACCTGGTACGCGAACTTCGCCGGGCACCTCGCCTCGCTGCTGCACGGCATCCCGCACATCGTCACCGCCCACAGCCTGGAGCCGCTGCGTCCCTGGAAGGCCGAGCAGCTCGGCGGCGGCTATGCGGTCTCGAGCTTCATCGAGCGCACCGCGTACGAGGGGGCGGCCGCGGTCGTCGCGGTGAGCGGCGGGATGCGCGAGGACATCCTCCGCAGCTACCCGGCCCTCGACGCGGCGAACGTCCGTGTGATCTACAACGGCATCGACGTCGAGGCATGGCATCCGGTGGACGACCCCGCGGTCCTCGCCGAGCACGGGATCGATCCCTCGCGGCCGTCGGTCGTCTTCGTGGGCCGGATCACCCGGCAGAAGGGCCTGCCGTATCTGCTGCGCGCCGCGCGGCTGCTGCCCCCGGAGGTGCAGTTGGTGCTGTGCGCAGGCGCGCCCGACACCCCGGAGATCCTCGCCGAGGTCGAGGGGCTCGTCCGCGAGCTCCAGGCCACCCGTGAGGGCGTCGTGTGGATCGACCGGATGCTGCCGCGCCACGAGCTGTGCGCGATCCTCACCGCCGCGACGACGTTCGTCTGCCCCTCCGTGTACGAGCCGCTCGGGATCGTGAACCTCGAGGCCATGGCATGCGGCGCCGCCGTCGTCGGGACGGCGACCGGCGGCATCCCGGAGGTCGTCGTCGACGGTGTGACCGGGAGGCTCGTGCCGATCGAGCAGGTGCAGGACGGCACCGGGACGCCGGTGGACCCGGAGCGGTTCGTCGCGGACCTCGCCCGCGTGCTCACCGAGGTGGTGGGAGATCCCGAGCGCGCCGCTGCATACGGCCGCGCCGGCCGGGAACGTGCCGCGAGCGAGTTCAGCTGGGCGCGCATCGCGGAGCAGACGGAAGCGCTCTATCGCGAGGTGTCGTCGCGGTGACCCGGGTCCGCCACGACTAGGCTGGAGTGCATGCCCGAGGTGCTCGATTTTTCCGACGTCGTCGTCCGCCGCAACGCCAGGGACATCGTCTCCCACGTGGACTGGCACGTCGCCGACGACCAGCGATGGGTGATCCTCGGGCCGAACGGTGCCGGGAAGACCACACTGCTGCAACTGGCGGCGACGCTGGACCACCCCACCTCCGGCGTGGTGACGATCCTCGGTGAGCGCCTCGGCCGCACCGACGTGTTCGAGCTGCGTCCGCGGATCGGGATCGCGTCCTCTGCGATGGCACGTCGCGTGCCGCCGGAGGAGACGGTGCTGAACGTGGTCCTCACCGCGGCGCTGGCCGTCGTCGGCCGCTGGAACGAGCAGTACGACCGCATCGACGAGCGGCGCGCGCTGCGCGTGCTCGCCGAGTGGAAGCTCGACCACCTCGCCGACCGCACCTTCGGCACGCTCTCCGACGGCGAGCAGAAGCGGGTGCAGATCGCCCGCGCCGTCATGACCGACCCGGAGCTGCTGCTGCTCGACGAGCCCACCGCGAGCCTCGACCTCGGCGCCCGCGAGGAGCTCCTGAGCCTGCTGGGCAACTACGCCCAGGCGCCCACCACCCCCGCCATGGTGATGGTCACCCATCACGTGGAGGAGATCCCGGTCGGCTTCACGCACGTGATGCTCCTCCGCGACGGTGCGGTGGTGGCGGCGGGCCCGATCGGGGAGACGCTCACGTCGGCCACGCTGTCGGACACCTTCGGCCTCGACATCGCACTGACCGAGATCGACGGACGCTACGCGGCGCGCGCGACCGCCTGAGTTCCTCGTCTGCGGCGATCTTTGATAGAATCATCCCTTGGTGCATTCGTCACCGCAGACTTCCCTCGTCCCTGGCACAATCCAGGGCAGCAACTAAGGAATCCCATGAAGACTGACATCCACCCCACCTACCAGCCCGTCGTCTTCCGCGACCTCGGCTCGGGTGAGACCTTCCTGACCCGCTCGACCGTCTCGAGCGACAAGACCATCGAGCTCGACGGCGTCGAGTATCCGGTCGTGGACGTCGAGATCTCGTCCGCCTCGCACCCGTTCTACACGGGCAAGCAGCGCATCATGGACTCCGCCGGTCGCGTCGAGAAGTTCAACCAGCGCTTCAAGAACTTCGGCAAGTAATCCTGCCGCGAAGAAGGGCCCCGCTTCGGCGGGGCCCTTCTTCGCGTGCGGCGTCGGGGTGTCAGCGGATCGGCCAGCTGCCGTCGAGCGCGTCGGCGGGATCGATGCGGCCGATCTTCACGAAGTACTCGGTGAGGCTCTCCGCCTGCTCGCGCGCCCAGGCGATCTGCTGCGTGTGGAGTTCGTGGGCGGTGGCGGCCAGCGGGAACCTGCCGGCGAGGGCGAGCGCCAGCCGGCCCGCGGCGACGGCGTCGGCCGCGGCATCGTGTGCGCCTTCCAGCACCACCGAGTAGTGCGCGGCCACCACCTCGAGGGTGCGCTTGCCGCGGCGGTAGCGGTCGAGGCGCTTGTCGACCACGAGCGGATCGAACACCGGGGCTGGCGCCAGGATCGGCTCGACCCCGTGGCGGAGCGCCTCGTGCTTGAGCAGGGAGAAGTCGAACGGCGCGTTGTAGGCGACGACGGGGATCCCCGCGTCGAGCAGTCGCCGCAGCGCCGCGACGACCTCCGCCACCACCTCGGCCGCCGGACGGCCCTCGGCGAGAGCCCGTTCGGTCGTGATGCCGTGCACGGCGGTGGCCCCTGCGGGGATCTCGACGCCCGGGTCGGCGAGCCAGCCTTCGGCGCGCACCACAGCCCCATCGGCGTCGAGCAGGCCCACGTGCGCCGTCACGATGCGGTCGGCCGTGACGTCGACCCCGGTGGTCTCCAGGTCGAACACCCCGACCGCGCGCACCCACGACGGCAGTGCGGACGCCACGGATGCGGCGATCTCCTCGACGACGCCGTCCGTGGCGCCGACGGCGGGTTTGTCATCCCAGAGGGGAAGCGGCTCGGGTCGCCAGGTCTCCATGTCTCGACCGTACGTGCAGACGCCGACACCGTCCGGCAGCGGCTCGCGCACAGCGGCGTTTCCGTAGACTCGACGGGTGCGCCCCGTCCCCAGCCCGTATGCAGAACGGCTCGCGGCCGTCCCCGTCGAACGGCACGAGACGGAGGTGCTCGGCGGCCGCACCGCGTACTGGGTCTACGGCCCGGCGGACGCCGCGGTGACGATCGTCGCGGTGCACGGGTTCCGTGGGGAGCACCACGGGCTCGAACCGGTCGTCGCATTCCTCGACGGCGTCCGGGTGATCTCGCCGGACCTGCCCGGGTTCGGCGAGTCCCCGCCGCTGCCCGGCCGCGCCCACACCCTCGACGCGTACGCGGCGTGGCTCACCGCGTTCGCAGGCGAGGTGGCGCCCGGGGCTGTGATCCTCGGCCACTCGTTCGGCTCGATCGTGACGTCGGCAGCCGTCGCCGCAGGCCTCCGGACGCCCCGCCTCGTCCTCGTCAACCCCATCGGCGCACCCGCCCTCGCGGGACCGCGCGGGGTGCTGACCCGGCTCGCGGTCTGCTACTACTGGGCCGGTGCGAAGCTGCCGCGGGCGATGGGGGAGCGGCTGCTGCGGAACGGGCTCATCGTGCGCGCCATGAGTGCTGCGATGGCGAAGACGGGCGACAAAGGGCTGCGGGCGTTCATCCACGATCAGCACGACACCTACTTCTCGCGGTTCGCCGACCGCGACGTGCTGCACGACGCGTTCGTCGCGTCGGTGTCGCACGACGTGAGCGAGTTCGCCGCGCGCATCGACGTCCCCACCCTGCTGGTTGCGGCGGTGCGCGACGACATCACCCCGATCGAGGCCGAACGGCGCCTGCGCACCCGCTTCCCGGATGCGCAGCTCGTCGAGATCCCCGAGGTCGGCCACCTCATCCACTACGAGACGCCTGCGCAGGCGGCCGCTGCGATCACACCGTTCCTGCAGCCCGTCGCCGACGGTACGCGTTGACGTTCATGCGGTTGCCGCAGTTGCCGGTGTCGCAGTAGCGCTTGGAGCGGTTCCGCGAGTAGTCGACGTACACCGCCTCGCAGTCGTCGGCCTCGCACACGCGCAGCCGGTCGTACTCGTCGGCACGGATGACGTCGACGATCGCCATCGCGGTCTCCACCAGCATCCGGGTCGCCAGCGGCGCGTCGCCGGGGGTCGCGTGGATGTGCCAGTCGTACTCGTCGTGCCGGACGAGCTGAGGGACGGCCCTCGACTCGGCGAGCATCCCGTTGACCTCCTCGGCCGCAGCGTCGCGGTCGATGTGCCAGAATACGCGGAGCCGGTGCCGGACCCGCCTGACCTCCTCGAGCTCCGCGTCGTCGCGGCGCAGCGCGCCGGAGTACGGGTGCGCGGTGAGGAAGTCCGCGAGTTCGCCCGCAGTGCCGAGCCGGTCGGTCGTGTCGGATGCCATGCCGGGGAGCGTGTTGACGAGGTCGACGGCCCACGCCAGGGACCCCCGGGTGTCATCACTGAACATCACCTTGACTCCTGACGGATCGCGGAACTAGTGTCACCAGTGTAGTCATCGAACACTCCTGACACGTGGAGCCTCCCATCGTCGCCTCGACCGTCTCCCCATCGCGTACCGGCGCGCCCTCCGGGCACCGCTCCATCGGGTTGCTCGTCGGGATCGGATCGGCGCTCGCGTTCTCGTCGAGCGGCCCGTTCGTGAAGCCGCTGCTCGAGGCCGGCTGGTCCCTCGGCGCGGCACTCCTCGTGCGGATGGGGGTCGCAGCACTCATCCTCTCGCCCGCGCTCGTCCTCGCGTGGCGTCGGGACCGGGGGGTGTTCCTGCGCCGGTGGCGGCTCATCGTGGGATTCGGCCTCACCGGCGTGGCAGGCTGCCAGCTCTTCTACTTCGCGGCCATGCAACGGATGCCGGTCGCCGTCGCACTGCTCATCCAGTACCTCGCCCCGGTGCTGCTGGTACTCCTCGCCTGGGTGCGCACCCGGCGTGCACCGTCCCGGACGGTCATGATCGGGTCGGTGCTCGCGATCACCGGACTGGTGCTCGTCGTCGACGTCGCCGGCGCCCGCTTCGACCTGCTGGGCACGATCTTCGCCCTCGGCGCCGCCGTGTGCGTCGGCGCCTACTTCCTGCTCTCGGAACGAGCCGGCGACGACCTGCCGCCGCTCGCCCTCGCCGCGGGCGGTCTCGTCACCGGCACCGGCGTGATCGGGGTCCTCTGCGCGGTCGGCATCCTCCCCTTCGCGGCGCCGGCGGTGACCGTCGCCCTCGCCGGCATGGAGGTCCCGGGGATCGTCAGCATCCTCTGGGTCGCGTGTATCGCGACGACGCTCGGCTACGCGCTCGGGGTCAAAGCGGTGCCGCTGCTCGGCTCGCGGGTGGCGTCCTTCGTCGGGCTCAGCGAGGTGCTGTTCGCACTCGGGTTCGCCTGGCTCCTGCTCGGCGAGGCGCCCTCGGCGGTGCAGCTCGTGGGCGGGCTCGTGCTGCTCGGGGGCGTGGTCCTGGTGCGGCTCGACGGCCGCTCCGCGGCGGAACCGGTCGGGGAGGCCGCTAGGGTTCCCGTCGTGCCAGCTCCATGAGCGGACCCACCCGGTAGGGGATCACCTCGTCCATCACGAGCGAGGTCTCCGTGCGCTCGACTCCGTCGATCGCGAGGATGCGCGCATCCACGTCGAAGAGGTGCTGGGTGTCACGGCAGGCGACGAGGGCCAGCAGATCCACGCTGCCGCTGAGGCCCAGGGCCTGGATGAGTTCGGGGATCTGCGCGAGCGCCTCCCGGATGCGGGGGAGCTCGTGCTGGCGCACGATCACCGTGACGCACGCGCGGATCGGGAACCCGAGGGTCGCGGTCCCGATGGAGCGTTCGTAACTGAGGAACGCCCCTGCCGCCTCGAGCCGGGACATGCGCGCCTGCACGGTGTTCCGCGACAGGCCGAGCTTGTCGGCGAGGGCGACCACGGTGGCCCGGTGGTCACCGGACAGGGCGTGGAGCAGTTCCAGGTCGGTGCGGTCCAGTCCGGGCATAGTGCTCAGCGTAGACCCGACGATGGGCTCGCATCGATAGGCAACATGCTCAGCCGCACAGCAGATGCTTGAATCGCCCCGGCCCGCGGCTTATCGTCGGCCCCAACGGCGAAGACGCCGCCACCCCATCGGATGCTGCTCACGAGGCGGCATCCACGGTGAAAGGGATGACGATGGTGTACACCCTGGCTCCGATGACGACTCCCGCCGACTCGGTCGAGGACGTCGCACGGCTGATCGAACCGGACGGTACCCGGCGTGCCGACCGCCATCTGGACGCGTGGGTGGCGGACGTCGACGCCGACGCACTGCGGGCGCTGCATCGCGACATGGTGCTGGTGCGCCGGGTCGACGCCGAAGGCGTCGCCCTGCAGCGGCAAGGGCAGCTCGGCCTGTGGCCGCCCTGTCGCGGGCAGGAGGCGACGCAGGTGGGATCCGCACGTGCCATGCTGCCGCGGGACTTCGCGTTCACCAGCTACCGCGAGCTCGGCGTGTTCCTCACCCGAGGCGCCGCGCCGGCGGACGTCGTGCTGACCTGGCGCGGCGAGGTCCACTCCTCGGTGGACCCCGAACGGATCGGGGTCGCCATCCCGCAGATCATCATCGGCGCGCACAGCCTGCACGCGGTCGGCTATGCGATGGGGATCCAGCGGGACGGCGCCGACGCCGCATCCATCGCGTACATCGGCGACGGTGCGATGAGCCAGGGCGACGTGGGCGAGGCGATGGTGTTCGCAGCCTCGTTCGGAGCGCCGGTCGTGTTCCTGTGCACGAACAACCAGTGGGCGATCTCGGAGCCGGTGTCGCTGCAGACCCGCGTGCCGCTCGCCCGGCGCGCCCCCGGATACGGCATCCCCAGCATCCGTGTCGACGGCAACGACGTGCTCGCAACCCTCGCCGCCACGCGCTGGGCGCTCGATCACGCCCGCAGCGGCCGCGGCCCCGCGTTCATCGAGGCGGTGACCTACCGGATGGGGCCGCACACGACCTCCGACGACCCGACCCGCTACCGCGACCCCGCGGAGCTCGCTTCCTGGGAGCAGCGCGATCCGATCACGAGGCTGGAGGCCCACCTGCGCGCTGTCGGCGCGTTCGACGACGCCGCGGCGGCAGCGGTCGAGGCGGACGCCGACGCACTGTGCGCAGCCGTCCGCGCTGCATGCCTGGGCGCGGTGACCGCCCCGCCCGAGACGATCCTGGACGGGGTCTACGCCGAACCGCACGCCGGGCTCGATGCACAGCGCCGGCGCATGCGCGCCTACCTCGGGTCGTTCGCGGACGCCGAGGAGGCACGGGCATGACCAGGATGACGATGGGCAAGGCCCTCAACGCCGCACTCGACCGCGCCCTCGCCGACGACGACCACACGCTCCTGCTCGGCGAGGACATCGGCCGGCTGGGCGGGGTGTTCCGCATCACCGACGGCCTGCAGGCCACGTACGGCACCGACCGTGTGGTCGACACGCCGCTCGCCGAAGCCGGCATCGTCGGCGCTGCCGTCGGGCTCGCCTACCGCGGGTACCGCCCCGTCGTCGAGATCCAGTTCGACGGGTTCGTCTACCCGGCCTTCGACCAGATCGTCTGCCAGGTCGCGAAGCTCCGCTACCGGTCCGGCGGCCGGATGCGGATGCCGATCACGATCCGGATGCCGTGGGCAGGTGGCGGCGGGGCCGCCGAACACCACTCCGAGTCGCCTGAGGCGTACTTCGCGCACACCGCCGGCATCCGCGTCGTGGTGCCGTCGACCCCGCAGGACGCCTTCACCATGCTCCGCCAGGCCGTCGCGAGCGACGACCCGGTGGTGTTCCTGGAGCCGAAGCGGCTCTACCACGTGTCGGGTGAGGTCGACCTGGAGGCGCCGCTCGCGGACGCCGCGCCGATGGGTGTTGCACGGGTGGTCCGGCCGGGGACCGACGCCACCGTCGTCGCGTACGGCGGGCTCGTGCCGGTCGCGCTCGACGCCGCTGCCGCAGCGGAGGTCGACGGGGTGTCGCTGGAGGTCGTCGACCTCCGGTCGGTGTCGCCCTTCGACCTGGAGACCGTCGCCGCGTCGGTGCGCCGCACCGGCCGGCTCGTCGTCACGCACGAGGCGGCGGGGGAGGCGGGGGTCGGCGCCGAGGTCGTCGCGCGCGTCGCAGAGACCTGCTTCGACGCACTCCGGAGCGCGCCGGTGCGGGTCACCGGCTACGACATCCCGTACCCGCCGGCGCGCCTGGAATCGCACCATGTGCCCGATCTCGACCGCATCCTCGACGGCGTCGACCATGTCCTGGGCCGGCCGAGCAGCTTCTCGGCGGTGACCGCGTGACCCGCGAGTTCCTCCTGCCCGACCTCGGGGAGGGGCTCCGCGAGGCGGAGATCGTGGAGTGGCACGTCGCCGAGGGCGACACGGTGGCACTGAACCAGCCGCTCGCCGAGGTGGAGACCGCCAAGGCCATCGTCGAACTGCCCTCGCCCTACGCGGGCGTGATCCGGGGGCTTCACGCGCGGGCAGGCGACGTCGTCGCGGTCGGCGCGCCGCTCGTGTCGGTCGAGCTCGACGGCGAGACGGCGGCCGAGCCGGTCGTGGGGGAGGCGCCGGACCTGCAGCCGGCGGAGCCGGTGGCGGCATCGCCGGCCGGGGCGACACCCAACCTCGTCGGGTACGGCGCCGCCGTCACCG
>JAEZSU010000043.1 GCA_023421635.1 Actinomycetes bacterium
CGCCCAACCCCCCGCCACCCGCGGTCGCGGGACTCACTCGGACCAGGCGGGCAGCTGGTAGCCCTTGTAGCGGTCGTCCGAGCTGATGTACTCGATGAACTCGTCGGACTCGAACGCCGCCTTGAGCGCCGTGGCCCAATCGCTGTCGAGGTCGGCGGCGCGCACCGTCACCACGACGGAGAACTCGGTCGGCTGGTCCTCGACCGCCAGCGCTTCGTCGTAATCCAGGCCGCCGGCGATGACGAAGTTGCCCTGGATGGCGGCGTAGTCAACGTCCTGCAGCGCGGGGACCTGCTGCGCGTTCTCGATGGGCGTGATCTTCAGCCCGTACGGGTTGTCCGTGATGATCGACAGGTCGGCGGTGTTGGGGTCGGCCACGTCGTCGAAGTCGATCCAGCCCGCGTCGCGGAGGATGAGCAGCCCGCGGTACAGGTTGGAGGGGGAGTTCGGCACGGTGACGGTCGCACCTTCCTCGATGTCGTCGAGGGAGGACTTCTTGCCGCCGAACAGCGCCATCTTCGGCGTCGGGATCTGCACCAGGGCCGCGTTGTCGAGGCCCTCCTGTGCGTTCACGAAGTCCATGTACACCGGGTGCTGGATGATGTTCGCATCGATCTCGCCGCGCTCGACGGCGACGTTGACGACGATGCCGTCCGTGAAGTCCACGGTCTCGACCGTGTAGCCCTGCTCCTCCAGGATCGGCTGGACGCCCTCCTGGAACATCTCGAGGTAGGGGCCGGGGTTGAAGCCGATCGAGATGTCCTTCTTCTCCGCCGTGCCCTCGCCGGAGTCGGACGCCGCGGCGCTGCCGCAGGCGGACAGGGTCAGGGCGACGACGGCGGCGCCGGCGGCGAGCAGGGCATGACGAACGGTGCGCATGGGGCCTCTTCCGATGCAGGGGTGGGGGACTCCATCACGGTAGTGAGGCGTCTGCGCGGCGGCGAAATGCACCGTCACACGATGCAACATGCCTCACTCGATAGGCATCCGCATGACGAGGAGGGCAGCCACGAAGGCGCCGACGCCGCCCACCGCCAGGTCACCGATGGTGTCCTGGTAGGACACCACGATCGCATCGCTGATGAAGGTCTTCCCGATCCACTCGACGATCTCCCACAGCGTCCCGAGAGCGAGTCCCAGCGCGGGCATGAGGACGAGCCGCCGCCGCGCCCGCGGCGGGTCTGCGTCGATGACGTCGAAGCGCTCGAGCGCGGCGTAGCAGAGCGCGGCGAGCGCACCCGTGCACACGAGGTGCATGGGGATGTCCCACCAGGGGAGGATGCGGTACAGATCGATCACGTTGCTCCACGCCGCTGCGAGGAGCGCCGCGCAGTACACCGCGTCGAAGCCGCCGCGGAGCCCGAGGAACCGGGGGAGGAGGAGCGCCGGCAGCGTGAACGCCAGGATGCCGGCGTCGGTGCCCGAGAACAGGAACGCGGCGACCAGGACACTCACCAGACCCAGGATCCGGAGGATGTCGGCGACCACCGTCCCCGCCGTCTCCGGGCGCCGCAGGAACGCCTCGATCACGACACGGTCCCCGGGAGGCGCAGGACGACCTGCACCGGCAGGTGGTCGGACGGCCAGCCGCCGTCCACCGGCTCGGCGTTCACCGCGGCGTCGGTGACGAGGATGCCGGGGGTCGTGAGCACCCAGTCGATCCGCGGTGAGCGTCGCCGCGGTGGGCGGTAGCGCGGGTTCGTCCCCCATTCCGGTGTCGCGTGGTGGGCCGCGACCGACCAGGCGTCGACGAGGGTCCCGCCGTCGAGGAACGACCGGAGCGCAGGGCTGTCGGGCGCCGCGTTCATGTCCCCGGTCACGATCGCGGGGAGGTTCTGGGCGGCGACGAGCGAGCGCAGAGCGTCGGCGCTGCGCACGCGGGAGCGCGGCGAGAACGGGTCGAGATGGGTGTTGACCATGAAGAACTCCCGGCCGCCGGAGCGCTCCCGGAACGTCGCGGCGACCGCGATGCGCGGCAGCGGATTGCCCCAGGAGCGCGACCCGCGTGCCCGCGGGTGCTCCGAGAGCGCCATCTGCTCCCATTCGCCCACCACCAGTCGGTTGCCGTCGTAGAAGATCGGCGTGCCCTCGCCGCGGCCGAGGCGGTCGCGGCCGTGGCCGATCATGCGGTAGCCGGGACCGAGTGCTGCGAGCACCGCCCGCGCCTGGTCGGGGAGCACCTCCTGGGCGCCGAGCAGCGTCGGCCGCTCCGTGCGCAGCAGGGCTCGCAGGAGTGGGCGGCGGGCGCCCCAGCGGTCGGCGCGACGCCAGGTCATGCCGTCCATCCTGCGGCGGACGTTGAACGTCATCACGTGCAGTGCGGGCGCGGCGACCGGGCCGATCAGCGCAGTCATCCGCGCACTCCGAGCCGTCGAAGCAGCATCCGGTCCCATCGCAGCGGCGGGAAGTCGAGCGGCCAGTGCACGAGGACCGTCCGGAACCCGCGGCGCAGGCGCCGTGCGAACCCGCGCGGGTCGCGGAACGGCCGCATCGAGATGCCGAGGACGACGCCGCGCAGGTAGCGGATGCGGTGCCGTTCGCCGAGGTGGAAGGCGAGGTCGAGATCGTCGTGGAGCTCCGCGTCGTCGCGGTGCACGCGCGTGCGCACCCGGGTCCAGGCGGCGCGGCGGAACCCCATGTTCGACCCGAAGAGCGGCGGATGTCCGAGGGCCGCGGCGCCGGCAGCGGCGTACCAGCCGAGGTAGGCCGCCGCGAGCGGGCGACGCAGGACCCGCGGACCTGT